>JALWJI010000156.1 GCA_027081695.1 Acidilobaceae archaeon
CTATTAGTCTTCTTGTCTGATTGTTTAGTTTTGCTTGCTTGTCTAGATCCGTCTTTACTACTAAATCTATGTATGATAGGAGTATGTCTATAACTGATGAGAAGTATCCTATCGCGGTAGCCATGTAGTAAAGCATAGGTGACGGCTCCCTTGTCCTTTCAGTAGCTAGGTACCGTAGTATGGCGTGCTGGTATCTGATTAGATCTTTTCTGAGTATCTGTGTCTCGTCAATTATGTATGATTTATTACGTTCATTGCCTAGGAGTGCCTTTATAATGTCGAGTGCTTTGAGGGCACTATGCGATACCTGTTTGAGTATACTGTTAATGTCTGCTTTTTGTATGTCGATGTATATCATTATCTGGAGGGTCTGGTCATCTACCTCGTAGACTTCTACTCCCATTAGGTTCAATGCTCTTCTTTTAACTTCTAGTGCTAGTTTGTCTGTTTTCTTTTTCGACTTAATTGTCGCTTTGTCTAAGCCCGTAACGTATATGCAGTTTACTGCTTGTCTAGCAAGTAGTAGGTCTTTCTCTGATTCTATTTCTAGTACTGGTGTTACCTTCTCTTTTCTTGCCTTTGATTGTGGAATTATCCGTATAGTGTCTCCTTCCTTGCTAAGGTATACTATTTGGCCAGGCTCTATGTTGAGCTTCCTTGCCCAGTCTTTCGGTATCGTCACTATTAAGCTGCTAGCACCCAGTTTTTGGACTCGTCTAGCTTCTAGCATTCTCATTTCTAATCACTCCATCTCCGATATATTATTGTATAACTAGAATTAATATGTTCCTATACAATACTTACTTATGATTCGACACTATGTATATACATGAATAGAGTATAGAAGTATCAAGACACAAAGAATACTATCTATCCCTCATTGACATATAGCGGTAGTCGAAATAAAAACATATCTATTCCAAACAATCGATTATCACAGCCAAAACGTTTTCAATAGTCTACCCATATAATTAACAAGGTGCTCGCAGATTGCTTTCAGTATATACAAGAGGGGATTTCCCAGGTCTAGGAAGCTTCCAAAGCTATCTTAACACTGCAGTCGTCGGGCTTGTTCCAAGAACAGTTCGCGATAAAGGCCTCAGATCACTCCTAGAATTTATAAATAACCCCCTTGGAAAAAGCCAAGAAGCCATAGACGTGTACAACAGAATACGGACAGTATTCTCTACTCTAATAGGTCTAGGAAACAAAGACAATATCGTTATAACCAACGGTACCACAGATTGTATAGTCTCTATCGCGGCTTCACTCATAATAAACCACTATAGAGATCATCGAGAACCAGTTATAATAGGCGTCACCAAGCAGGAGTTTCCAGGCGTTGTATATGCACTACGATCCTTATGTGAGTCCCTTAACGCGTACTGTAACAAAGTTGTCGAAGTAGGTGGATCTGTTGAATGGGAAGAAGAAGCCTCCGCATTCTTAGACAGGAAAGGTCGTTTGCTTGTTGCCAGCAGTATTCAGTGGACTACAGGTTACAAAGGAGACCTCGGAGACATACTAAAGAGTAGAAGAGACGATTCATATATAATACTAGATACTGCGCAGCATTTTGGACAATCCTCTGTACCGATCTATATGAGGCATGCTGACGCCGCCTGCGGAACTAGTATTAAATGGCTCTTGATGCCTGTTGCCTCGTTGGGAATAGCCTACATAAATGATAGACTTATCGAAGAAATCGCGCCAGTGGTCTATGGGCTAAGTAACCTCGAGATCGATAACATTGAGAAATACTATATTGATCCCGGCAAGAATCCGTTACATGATAATCTCCTCCTTAAGAGAGACGCCACTAGATTCCTGCCTGTTGGAAAACCAAGTATACACGCTATGGAACTCTTCCTCGAGTCTCTCAATTATCTAGTGTCAATTAGTCCCATGGCCGTCGAAGACCATATTATGGGCCTGAGAAAAATCCTAGTTGAAATGCTTGAGGACATAAATCTTAGAGAGCACTTAGAAGGCTATAGTTATAGATCAAAATCCGGTATAATACTTGTCGAAACAGGCCTCAAGACCCTGAAAGAAGTAGAGCTTGTAAAAAGACTAATGAGTAGAGGCATAGCTGTCTCTGCGAGAGGACAATCAGGAATTCACGGAATTAGGGTATCAATTCACTTGTACAATAATGAAAAGGATCTTTACAAGTTCGTCGACGAGCTTAAGATATTCTTAAGATCATCCTTATAGAACATGAGGGATCACATGTGCTCCAGGAACCCGTTATAGTAAGTGTTCTCCAGACTAAGGCTTCTACCAATGTATCAGACAATATGAGGAGACTCAATCTTCTAGTTAAGAAGACCGCGGGAGATATCCTAGTAATGCCCGAATATGCTATGATTGACCCGACAAACCTTAGCGCTGAAGAACTCTATAAGGTTTCATATGAATGGAGTGGAAAATGGCTAGATAACCTAAAGAAACTGGCTCGGGAATATGATTCATGTATAATCGGAACACTGTTTGAGCCTTCCAGTGATAAGCCCCGAGTATATAATACGGCGGTCGTAATTGATAGGTCTGGCGAAATCGTTGCATCCTACAGTAAGACGCATTTATTCGATATCCTGGGTTTCCGAGAGAGCGACAAGATAGCTAGAGGCGAAAAATTATTTGAGCCAGTAGATGTCTGTGGCACGAGAATCGGTTTAGCTATATGCTTCGAGATAAGGTATCCCGAGCTATTTAGGTTACAGGCGGAGAAGGGGGTAGACGTATTCTTCGTTCCGAGCGCATGGTATACTGGGCATGGAAAAGAAGAGGCATACCGGGTTCTTGCACAGGCCCGCGCGCATGAGAACGTCTCATACGTTGTCGGAGCAGTACTATATGGCGAATACTTTACCGGTAGGAGCTTAATAGTCGACCCGCGGGGCGTCGTTGTTGCTGAGGCCGGATTTGGAGAACGCGTGGTTGAGGCAATATTAGAGCCCGAGGTATTAGCCGAGGCTAGAAGACTTATGCCATTATTGGATTTGCGTAGGAAGGATCTTTATAGGTTGGAGGGAACTATAGAGGAAAATAAGAGTTAATAAAATAATGTTTTTCTATTAAGGGGAAAAACTAGGTTTATTCCAATTGTTTATTATTGGAGTTATTCTTGTACTGGTACTATCTCGTAGGTAAGGTATCCTTCGGGCTCTCTTTTTACTATCTCGATCTTTACTTTTTGCCCCACCTTGAGCTTGCTTGGATCCGTCTCGCGTACCCATGCTAGTATCTGGACGCCGTTTGTGAGCTTTGCTATTCCTACTGTATAGTCGTTGTAGTGGCCGAAGCTGTAGGGCTTTACGTAGATCACTGTCCATGTTACTAGTTCTCCTTCTTTTGGTAGCTCTACCCATTCTACTTCGTCTTCTGGATCGTCGGGGCAGTCTACCTGTGGCGGGAACAGTATTTTACCGCTCTTCTTGCACTTGGTGGCTAGTAGTTTTCCTTCTGATAGTGCCTCGAAGAATTTCCTTATCTTCTCGACGCTTATCACGAATCTTAGTTTTATTTCTCTCTGGTCCCACCAGAGTGCTACTCCTGTCTTTTGGTCTAGTAGTACTGGTACTCCGATGCTCTGCTTCATCATGTTTGCGAACTGGTCCATTTGGGCTAGGAATGCGTCCGCCTGCTCTCTCTGGTTGCTCATTCATACACCACCTCCTACCATGGCTTCTATGCTCTTGGTTTGCTCAAAGAATAGATCGTTACGTATGCGTAGTGGCCTGTTCCTCCGATATTGTGTGCTAGTGCTCTGCCGTTCTTGATGTCTGCTTGTCTTCCCTTCTCTACTTTTCCTAGAAGTTGGTTTGTTAGCTCTACCGCCATGCTTACTCCTGTCGCGGCTAGTGGGTGTCCTTTTGCTTTGAGTCCTCCGCTTAGGTTCACTGGTATTAGTCCACCGATGTAGGTTTGTTCGTCTCTTATTAGCTTGTATCCCTCTCCTCTCTTTGCGAATCCTAGGTCCTCGTATGCTAGTATTTCTGCTATCGTAAAGCAGTCGTGTACCTCTGCTACGTCGAGATACTTTGCTGGGTTCTCGGGATCAATGCCTGCTTTCTTGTAAGCCATCTTTGCTGCTAGAGTTGCTGCGTTTAGGCTTGTGAACTGGTCTCTCTTGCTTAGGTTGCTTGTTCCTACTGAGACTCCTATCGACTCTATCCATACGGGGCTATCTGTTAGTTTCTGCGCCACTTCTTCGCTTGCTAGGACTACTGCTGCTGCACCATCTGTTATGGGGCTGCAGTCGAATAGTTTGAGTGGCCATGCGATGTATCTCGACTTCATGCATTGTTCTAGCGTTATGGCTCTGGGGAACTGGGCCTTGGGGTTCATGCTCGCGTAGTAGTGGTTCTTTACTGCTACTCTACAGAGGTCTTCCTCTGTTGCTCCATACTTGCTCATATATGCAGTCGCGTATAGGGCATAGTAGCCTGGAAAGGTTAATCCGAAGTTCTCGAACTCCCAGAAGTAGTTGCCTGCTCTACCTATGAACTCTACTACTGTTGGTGTTGGGCTCTCGTTCATCTTCTCTACTCCTACGACTAGCGCGATGTCTGCTTCTCCGCTGGCGATTGCGTCATGTGCGGCCTTGATAGCGGCGCTTCCGGTCGCACATGCGGCTTCGATTCTATATCCGGGCTTGCCTGTAAGCCCTGCGTACTCCATTACCACGACAGGTGCTAGTCCTTCGCTACTCCATCCTCCTACGTAGCCTGTTACTACGAGGTCTATTTCTTTCTTCTCGATTCCCGCACTACTAATCGCCTTTGAGATTGCTTCATATGCCAGTTCTGCTATGTTTACATCGTTTCTTACTCCGAATTTCGAGTGACCGGTACCTACAATTGCGACTCTGCGTCCCACGTTTCACACCCTTAGGATCATATTGATTATGTGGCCATTAGGGGGAATTATGATTCAATTCCTTAATAATCTACTATATACCGATATGCACACATATATAAATACGGAAAAATCGGCTTCAGAGTTTATAAAAGGAACCACATGAAAAAAACCAGACACAACGCCTCCTAAGTTATAGAAATCATTTCAATATACTATATAGACCAGAGTATAGGAACGACGCAGGTGGAGAAGTATGAGCCTAGTAGACGAGGTAAAACCAGTATTCGAAAAGATTTTCTCGGCTGCAGTAGAGAAGGCACCCGAGATAAAGTCATGGAACAAAGTATACCAGTTCGTAGTTGAAGGAGTCGGCGAGTTCTACGTAGAGATTAGCAATGGCGAGCTAAAAGTAGTAGAAGGAAAACACCCAAGCCCAATCGCTACATTGTCAGCAGACAAGGAAACACTTGACAAGATACTAAGCGGCGAACTAGACGCTATGAAAGCCTTCATGCTGAGAAAGATAAAGATAACAGGAAACGTACTAGATACAATGAACCTAAAGAAGCTAATAGATCTAGGCGTCGGAAAAGCCTAAACCCAAGATATAACTCCTTTATCTACCCGAGCAAGAAGTCTCGCCGACACAAGTCTTTTTACTACTCCAACATATACGTCTTCGGCTCTACTTAGACCTGTGTCCTCTATATTCCACACTAGGAAGCCCGACTTTACACCCTCGTCTACTAGCCTTGGCCGTAAACCATACATCATATAGCCATTTATGAATAATCCTTCAAGGATCCGCTTCGCCAACAGGGGCTCCTTATACCCCTTTAATCGACCAGCAAACAGGAGGGCCATAGCTTCCCCCCATGGATCAGGTGGTAACCATGCCGCATTATCTGTTCCAAGGCCGAAACTAGCACCCAGTTTAACTATATCATCTATTGGTGGTACCCTTAGACTGTGCCACATGTTACTTCTCGTACATAGGACAAGATTCTTTTTCTCCGAGATAATCCTCGCTATATCGTCTCTCTCTAGATATGTTCCATGTATGAGCACGTGGAACCCTGTGTCAAGAGCTATCTCTAGGTCTCCTTGCTCCCGTGTTTCTTTAGTCTCGGCTACATGTGTCGCGGCTATAGGCACGCTACTAACTAGTTTACGCAGTTCGTCTTTTGGATAGTCAAGAGGACTAGATATGCCAAGGCCATCGCATCCCATTGGCCATCCAGGCCCAGGCCTCCCGAGGACTAACAACGATAATCCTTCGGGAATAATCTTGTGTGCTTCCTTAGCCGTTGTGCATCCTAGGCCTCCGAGCTCTCTGAAATCTACTACTAGCCCGACGCCTAGGCGCCAAGCATACCTATAGTACTCGGCCGTATAAGATATCATTTTATCTCGCGTCAGTGTATTTAGCCTGGCATGTTTTTCACCGCTTGGATATGCAACAAGTTCGCCAATGTCCTTGTTGATACCGTATTCTGGAAAGGCGTGGTCCATTGAGTGTACATGTGCAAGAGCGGGTTGGGGGGTGACTAGTATATTACTAGACCCTATGTGGCGTGCAGGACATGAGGCTGAACTGGTTACCGCTTCGATTACTCCATCTTTTATCCATATACAAGCGTCCTTGACCGTTTCCAGACTTCTTCCAAGTAGTACTAATCCCGCCTTAACCGTAATCGTGCTATTTTCATTCATCTCTGCTACGCCGGTTCTAAGTTATAAATAGGGTGAGTTAAGATGTTTTCTTCTGGTGGCGTAGAAAGTTGTCGTTCGTCGAGAACCTAAAGCAACGATTGATAATTGGCCAAGTATCCATGCTACTCTACTCGGCCTTAGCGGCTGTACTGGGCAAGAACTATAAGACGTTCCTGTTAGCGTTTATAGTGATAATACTGATGTCAGTTCTGTTGAACAGAAGAGGCAAGAACCCACTGGGTCAAGAAAAAGTTCCTCCAGAAACCATCCTAAGCGGAAGGAAAGTCTTCGAAGAAGAAAATATACGTGATATCCAGATGAAGGACGAGGGAATAATGCAGGATATGCAAGAACAGTCCAAGTTCACTATGTATAGTAGTCTCGGCATGGTAGCTGCAATGATCTACTTCATAACCTTGTGGAAGTACATTGATCACCTCCACCTACTATTCCTCGATTACTTGGGGAATGATAGGCTCGCATTATTCCTAGCATTCCTCGTATATTTCGAGGGTATATTCATAATCAACCAGCTCTTCATGTTCTGGGCAATAAAGAAAGTAGGCAAAGTAACAGTCATGCAGGTTCCCCAAAAATATACTATTACTGACAAAGGAATAGTCATTTCCGGGCTTGTAGGTAAGACTACCATACAGTTTCCTCTTCCCGAGGACACATTCATGAAGGTAAGTGAGAAAAGGAGCTTCGTCGAACTAGTAAGGCATGGAAAAAGAAGCGTTACAAAGATCAGGTTCTACACTAGGAGAGTCAAAAGATTAGAAGAATTACTAAAACGATATGGCAAAGTCAAAAAACTAGAGTAGACTTAGCCTAATTTTATTTTCCAGTAGACTTTTCTCCGCCAGATATGGCCTCACCATAATCTATATGTTCTTCGAGTCCTTTGAATTCGATTCCCAGCTTACTGCTTGTCTGGAAAGCCAGTTTCTTAACCTGTGCAAGGATCTCCTCGAGCCTTTTCCTACTTGTGGCCTGTGCATAGATCCTTATTTTAGGCTCTGTCCCACTCATCCTCAGGAGCAACCAGCTCCTATCATCATACTCGATCCGGATACCGTCTAGCGTCAATATCTTGACGGCACCACGGGACATGATGGCTTTTGCTTCTTCTTCAAAGTATCCGAAGAACTTTATTTTGTCCTCGTCTGAGTGCATTTTTATCGATATACGTGCACTGGGATAGAATGGGAGCCTCCTTATGAGGTTGAGTGGGTAGTCTTTTTCTTCTAGGCTTATTCGTGTTAGTAGGGCTGCTTGATAGATTCCGTCTACCCAGTGTCCCCACTCTGGGTCTATTAGTTTCCAGGGTTCTGCTGCTAGTAGGGCTCCTGGTGTTTGGCGGAGTTTCTCGTGGATCTTGCCTAGTTTTGCTCTTACTATTCTTCCTCCTAGGTGTTCTACGATTTCTTCTACTTCTATTCCGACGTCTACTGAGACGATAATTGTTCCTTTACGGTTTCGGAGCTTGTACCATGCATAGAGGGCTATTAGGAGGTCCTGTTTGATGAATCCAACGCCTGGTATTGATACGGCTAGTCTGTCAGCATCGCCGTCATGGGCGAATAACACGTGTACTCCGAGGTTTTGGACGCTTCCTATATAGGGGGCTATCACGTCTGGCCTAGGCTCTGGAGGCCTACCTGGGAAGAATCCGTCGGGATGACAGTTTATGCTTATTACTTGTTCTGCTCCTATTTCTCGGAGAACTCGTGGTGTAACCATGCTTGCGGCTCCGTTAGCGCAGTCGACTGCTATTCGTAGAGGGATCCTTCTCCCGTTTATTCCTATTTTGTCTACTAGGGATCGCATATAGTCTTCTACGACCTCTTCTCCCTGAATGAATCTACCTACACTATCCCAGGGAGCATGGAGCTTGTATGGATCCATGTTGAATACAATATCTTCGATATCGCGCTCCATGCCGATGGTATACTCCATGCCTTCCGCGTCGAATACTTTTATGCCGTTGTCGGGTGGAGGATTATGACTAGCTGTAATCATTATACCGGCCCTACTATTTGTCCGTGGAACACTATAGGCCAGAACTGGTGTAGGCACTGTTCCTATAAACAGTGAGTTTAACCCGCCGGCCATTAATCCTGCCGCGGCCATCTGCGCTAGTAAGGGACTCGTTGTCCGAACGTCGTGGCCGACAGTAGCGGTTCCCTCTCCACCGACATAATTTGCAATCGCTAGACCTATTCTGAATGCGAGATCTGGGGTAACCTTTTCCAGGTAACGACCACGTATGCCGGCGGTCCCGAATAGTTGCCTCCTCTGATCCAAGGCCGCTTGCCCCTCTAACTAATTCCCATCAATAATTATACTTGCCATGAAAAGACCCACGTCCTCAAGCTTAATCCTTGTTTTCCCCGAATAGTTTTTTCACGGATAGTATGCCTTCGGGACTACCGACGTATACTGCGGCTAGATAGTTTCTTCTATACTTGACGATCTTGATATAGACCAAGATATCGGGATTCGAGAGATTTACGGGTAGATCTATGCCGTCGGCAATGACAGTTATGCTATCTACTTTGTGCATCATTCTGCCTTCGCTATCGTATAGGTGTCCGTCTAGCTTTATTGCGAAAGAGCCTTCACGCCCTTTAAGAAGTTTGTGTACTACGTCTCTCACATTCTCTACATTAGGATAAGTTACCTCCATGACTGGAATAACGCGGAGTATGGTAGTATGCTTTGGAAGGCTCCTCTTAAGCCGTTCAACCGCGTCAATGGGGTCCTCAACCTTGGCCAAGAGGAGATTAGGCCTCGACTCAACTATTTCTACGTCGTCTAGAAGCCATCTTAGATGCTTCATGGCTTCCCTCTTCTCATCGTATCCTGGTAGATGAGAGACTATTAGGTTGAATGGCGCATATAGTTCCCTGCTTCTTCTACTACTCAATACTCATCCCCGTTTGGTGGTTTGTAGCAAGGGATAATAACAGTAGATGACCGTGTCTAGGAGCATAAGAGAAAATTTATCTCGTTTCTTTACTTGATTAAGATCATAATTGATTAATAATAGGTTGGTATGTTTAGTTTTTAATTCAGTTGCTCAGCGTGATACAGTAGTGGGTGCCGAGGACTTGGAAAACAACCCAGTATACATGAGCAGTCCCGATGATATCAAGAAGGGTGCATCGACAGACATCTACTTTGCAAGGACAAAGAGGATACTAAAAGAAGCGGGGCTAGAAGACCTCAAAGTCAGGATGGAAGCACATGTATATACTATGCCTAGAGGATACGAGTGGGCTGTCCTCGCAGGAGTAGAAGAAGCGCTCAAGATACTAGAAGGGGTCCCAGTTGACGTATACAGTGTCCCTGAAGGAACAATCTTCGGGAGAAAAGAGCCAATATTCGTCATCGAAGGTAGATACATCGACTTCGTAGAGTACGAGACGCCTGTTCTCGGGGTACTTAGGTTCGCGAGCAGTATCGCGACCAAAACCGCTAGGATAAAGAAGCTCGCCGGAGACAAAGCAGTACTATACTTTGGTCTTAGGGCTCTTCATCCAGCAGTTTATCCTGCTGCTGATAGAGCAGCATATATTGGCGGAGCAGATGGGGTCAGCGGAGTACTATCCGAGAAGTACCTCGGCGTGAAGCCAAAAGGCACCATGCCACATGCACTAATTCTCGCATTTGGCGACCAGAAAGCCGCCTGGTACTGGTTCGCGAAACTATACAAAGACGAGACACCTGTCATCGCTCTGGTTGATACATTCTATGATGAACGAGTAGAGAGTCTTATGGCAGCGGAGCTCCTTGGAAAGGATCTAAGTGGTGTTAGACTAGATACTCCGAGTAGTAGAAGAGGGAAGATGAGGGAGATAGTGGAAGAAGTCAGATGGACTCTTGACCTTCACGGCTATAAGCACGTTAAGATATATGTAAGTGGCGGCATCGGCGAGAAGCAGGTAGTTGAACTGAGAGACATAGTCGATGGATTCGGAGTTGGTACTACGATATCGATGGCTCCCAGTATAGACATAAGTATGGATATCGTCGCGGTGGACAGAGGAAAAGGCTGGGAACCTGTATCGAAGAGAGGAAAGCTACCTGGTGCGAAGACTCTGTATAGGTGTCCGCCCGTTAAGAACCTGACAGTGCTATTAGGAAACGAATCTCCATTATGTGAGGATGGGAAGAAACCCGAAGAACTCCTAGTCAAATATATAGAGAATGGAAGAATAGTGAAGCCATTACCCGACCTCGAGGAAATACGGACCTATGTATTGGAGCAACTCAGACACGTAGAAGTAGGCGAGATTATATAGGCGTCTCTCCTCCCTTCTACCTAGAAGTATTTACTATCTGCTAAATACTATGCCTCTCACTGTTTTTAGTTGAGAGGTGCCAATGGTATGAGTGAAGAAGCAAAAATACTTCTCGAAACCGAGCTAGTCGACCAGGACGGAAACCCGGTGAAAATCTCGGATATCCCATCCGAGATCATAGTAGTATACTTCTATCCACGGGCAATGACTTCTGGATGCACAAGAGAGGGAATAAGATTCAACGAGCTAATAGATGAGTTCAGGAAGTGTGGAGCCGAGGTAGTAGGAGTATCAACTGATCCTCCCTCCAAAAACAAAAAATTCGCTGAGAAATACGGGTTCCAGTTCAGGCTACTCAGTGATGAAGGAGGAAAATTAGCCGAGAAGCTGGGAATCTTGAAGAAGGGGACAAAACAGCCGAGCGCAAAGAGAACAACCTATATCTTGAAGAAGAACGGTGAATTAATAGCTGTTCTCAAAAATGTTAGACCTGCAGAAAAGCACGCTGATGAGGCGTTAAAGATAGTTAAGGAGCTTCAGTCTTGTTGAATTAATTTCTATTATTATCATTTATTTTTATTTAATGATATTGTTTATATTGACCTCATCCACAAAATTGATACGGTGAATACCATTGCCTATACGGGTTGAACACCTAGACAAGGCTTCTCTCATAATCATTGATAGGGAAGAAAAAGGGAACAGTCTAGACTACAGGCATGCAGTGGAACTTGCTAGAATTATCCGAGAAGAATGCGAAAATCCTGAAACCGTTGCCATAGTCATAACAGGTAGTGGAGAACGTTTCTTTAGCACCGGCGTAGACCTGGAATCGGTAGCCGAAATAACTAGTATCGACGACTCCATAAAATTAATGGGCGAAGGGCTCGGAGGAGTATGCAAAGCAGTCTCCTCCTGCAAGAAACCAGTAATAGCAGCCGTAAACGGGCATGCCGTAGGAATAGGCTTCGAACTAGTTCTAGCCAGTGACCTAGCATACTCTGTTCGCGGCGCCAAGCTCGGAAGCCCTGCTGTTAAATGGGGAATGGTGCCTCCTGCATCGACGACTCTAGGCCCTCTCATCCTGGGATACAAGAATGCTGCATACATCGTTCTATCGGGAAGACTTATGACAGCAGAGGAAGCAT
>JALWJI010000157.1 GCA_027081695.1 Acidilobaceae archaeon
ATGTAATGTGAAACGATGTATTCGGTGGGTAATTGTAGATCGGTTTTTCCTCTCCTCCATATAGGTAGCTGAATGGTTCAAGGCTTGGAGAGTGGACGATGAATATGCCCTGGGACTGTTCAAGCTTAGATCATTGATAGTCTAGGCAGACGTCGCGGCGTGTGGAGCGAGGTATATGGATGGTGTCGGAAGGAGATGATAGGCTAGAGAGAATCGAGAAGATGTTACGGGATATATTGTTGAGATTGGAGAGGCTAGAGTCTATCATCTCCAGTATTGAGGATGCTGAAACAGCTCAACTTGCTGCTCGTTTGGCCTTTGTGTTTTCTTTGCCGGCTTATCAGGCGGTTCGTATTGCGTCTTCGTTGTCTAGTGTGCTTCGTAGGGCTCCTAGTGGTTCTCTCGATGACTTGGATATTATGATTATAGAGGTGTTGGCTGTTGAGGGAGAGCTCAGCCTGAGGGGGCTTGAGAGGGCTATTAGGGAGTCGAGGGGAAGGGCTAGTAGGACCACTCTTGTGAAGAGGATCCGCAAGCTTGAGAGACTCGGTATTGTGAGGGTTGAGCATCAGGGTAACAAGATGAAGATAAGGCTTGTCCGTAGAGACGATGTCTGAGAGTTCTAAGGATTATTTCTTGACGGGTTCCTCGTGTTTCGCCACGTCTATGTGAATGGTTAGGTCTACTCCTAGTCTCTTGGCGTAGTAGATTGCTTCTTCTGCCAGGAGATCTGATACGTCTGCGGGTACGCCTGGGGCTTCTACTATTGCGTCTCCCACATAGTTATTACTACTTAGTGGACGGAGCCGTAGACGTTTTATCTTGAACCCTCTCTCTTCTAGGAGACGATAGATCTCGTCGAATACCTGTGGACGTACCCTGTCTGTTATCACGATATTGAGTTTTTTCGACTCGTTGTAGAGTTCGACGAATATGTATCCTGTTATGAGTACTGCGCCAGCATAGTCTATGAGGTAGCTGAGCTCTGCACCAGCATATGCTGCGCCTGCGCTCACGATACCCTCCAGGACTTCGCTGAATGTGAAGAACGCATATGATTCTCCACTAGTAGATGCTTTGGAAGAGACGAATACGCTTATAGCGTAGACTCCTGCGCCGAGTAAAGCGTAAACTGCTGATTCTGCCTGTACCTCGTATCTCTGTGACTGTAGAAGAACTCCCACTGATAATCCGGCGCTGAAGGCGTATGAGAGGAGAAGGACTAGTATCCCTATATAGACTATTCTCTGGTGACCGTAGGGATGATCAATGTCTGGTGGCATACGGGACTTTATCATTGATGCGATGATTACTGCTCCCGCGACAATGTTTGCTATGCATGTTATTCCGTCTACGATAACGGCTTTGCTTTGGTAAACTATGCCTCCGTAGAGCTTGAAGGCTGCTCCTATTATGCTTAGTACCAGGGCTATACTCATTATGTAGATGTGTCGTTTTGTGACTGCCTCCTCCATCTCCAAGGACCTCTGGTTATTAATCCTAGAATACTGCGGGGGCTGATCGCTAATAATGATTTATCATATGTCTCTCTAAGGTACTGCTTGAGGCTGGGATCAGCTCCACGCATATGTATGGCTAGCATAACCCTAAACTTCATTTTGTTAACGATCCTGAATAGGGATATCTTTAGTATTGACTGTAGTAGGATTGAGGCCGTGACCAGTGTTATCTCTATTGCGTCTAGAAGTGTCTCCGTTATACGGCGCAACTTTTTAAGGAATCTTATATACTTGTTGTGTTTCATCATTGTATACCCTTTTGATTTGTTTCATATTGTATTATGTCCTTGTTTATGACTGTGGTCCCTGCTTGATTATATCTTGTAGACGTTATGGAAGACTTTGAGGACAAAATATAGTTATAGTATGCGTCTTACTTTATGTGAATCTCTACTATATCTTTGTCCGCGAGCACGTGCTCCGCTCCTACTCTCTGCCCTGGGTACTTGGCGCTGGGACCCCATATCTTGGCGTACTTGAATTTCCTCGCGAGATCCTTATGTATTCTTTTTGCAGCGTCCATCACTGTTGCTCCTCGCCTCATAACGAGCGGGTTGGGATCTGGCTCCTTGTTGGGCTGCTTGGTG
The DNA here is from genome assembly GCA_027081695.1 of Acidilobaceae archaeon. Taxonomy (GTDB): domain Archaea; phylum Thermoproteota; class Thermoprotei_A; order Sulfolobales; family Acidilobaceae; genus S143-63. The sequence goes on from JALWJI010000157.1 coordinate 2,108, forward strand.
TAGATCCTTATTATGCCGAGCATGTCGAATAATAATTTCCCTAGCTTGTTTAGGTCTCCTCTCTTCCTAAGGGAATCCGCTATTATTACTGGGACTCCTTCGGGGACTACTTCTAGGACCTTCTTGTAGACCCTTGGCGCGTTTGGATGGTCTGCCTTGTTCAATACAATTATTGCGGGCTTGTAGACGCGTGTCGTGAACAGTGCATCCTCGACATCATCGAGTGTCACGTCTCCCTCGATTTCTACAATGGCATTATAGATCCTGTAGGTTGAGAGGAGTCTCCGTAGATCGTCTTCCGTGAATCCTATCATTCGCCCATTCGATACGAGCCTGATACCTGTTACGCTACGATCCTTCTTTATTCTAACAATTCCCTTCTTCTTCGTGATAATTATTCCTCTGTCTTCCAAGAACTCTAGTAGTCTCCTAAGAACCTTATCCGCCTCCGGGTCATCGAGTCCTATGACTATTATTATTGCATCGGCGTTTCTGGCCAGTCCAATGACCCTATTGTTGACTGGGCTCTCCGGCTGGTCTAGTACGATTGGAGGCGTGTCTACTAGTTGGAACTGTATATCCTCATATTGGAGCATCCCAGGACTGGGCAACATAGTTGTGAAAGGGTATGGAGCTATCTCTGGCTTAGCATTGGTTAGAGCCGCTAGCAAGCTACTTTTCCCAGAGTTAGGTGGGCCGATTATAACGGCTTGTGCCGCTCCGGCTTTTTCGATGAATATACGTGGTCCTCCA
>JALWJI010000158.1 GCA_027081695.1 Acidilobaceae archaeon
AGCCAGTTCCCGCGGATAACTAGGCCGCATAGAGAGAAGAGCCAATACACGGAGATTAGTCTCACTTTTAACAAGTTTAAGAAGCTCCTGAGCTATCTCCTTAGTGCGTGCTCGTTGCCTCCTCTGCACTAATAATCCCCGGGGGAAGCGGCCACGTGTACTTAGACTGGCGGGGCTCCTCCGAGGAGAGGAACCCTACCAGTTCATAGAAAATATTATGAGCAGAAGAGACTTAAATACTAATGAGAAACCAGCATGATCCTAGACTCCATGATAAGACCTTACCAGAGCCTCAGCATAACATGTGTGGCTCTTCAATGCTTCCTCTGGGCTCTTTCCGCCTAGTATCTTGTTCAATATAATCTGTATATCCTTAACGTTACACCCTCTAGTACCACGGGCTATAACGTCGAGAGGTAGTTGTCTTAGTCCTTCTTTTCCTGCAATATTGTTTATGATGTCGTATCTTTCTTCTAGACTAGGTAAATCTACCTTTATAACCGTGTCAAACAGGGAGAGCACCTTTTTTCCAAGAACTAGGGGATTCGATGCGGTCGCTATCAATCTGTGAGAAGCCGAGGCAAATGACTCCATGAGCTCCTCTAAAAACACTTTCTCTCTTGATAGCTCTGTGTTATCTGTGTATGGATCATATATTATAATCCTGTCAGACACCTGTGACGCGTTATTAACAATGAAATCGTCAATATTGTATAGGAGGACAGTCCACTTATCCCTAGAGATATAGTCCAGCAAGTCCGATAGTAGTTGCTTCTCCCTGCTAGAGACCTTACTCATATCTACATCAATAATCTTAACCCCGATCTCCGCAGCGGCAGCCAAAGCCAAGACACTCTTACCAGTACCCGGAGGCCCAACTATCAAAATCTTCTTATCTCCCCTAAGAACAGCCTCCTTCATAGCCCTCTTCGCATCTCCAAGACCTAGGAGATCATCAATCCTTATCTCTGGAACCCTATAGTACTCCATAACACTCATACTACGATCATCGACCGGAGAAGGATAAAGACTCTTTAATTCTACATCTTTCGGCTTCCAGGGCCTAAAAGGCAGATTCGACATATTTCATAGTCACCTCTCTTAGTGCCGATATGTCTAATTAGAGCAATAGGAGAAGGATTCCATAATATTGTCTAGGTATGAAAATAGACGTCAAGCCATTCGAATTCGTCGTGATGATTAACCATAACAAACTATCTAGACACTATGCATACTGAAGGTAATGCTCCTAAACGAGGGATAATATTCTATTCTATTGCTATATAGAGTTTTTATATGAATTTGTGTTTACACGCAGAATAGTCCTAAATTGACCGTTTATGGTTAATATTTTAGAGGTGTTTGAAAGGAAAATATTACACGTTTATGCGAGACCGTATTGGTGCTCTATAGTGTATTAGGAGTTGTCATATATGGGTTCAATTATGATATTAATGAATGTTCCATCATTACTAGTATAACTATATGAGTACGTTATAACACTGGTTTGGGGTATGCCGAGTTGATATAATGTTTCTGAATTAGTGGATCCAAATATATAGCAGAGTCTCGATACCGGAAATGTAGTTGTTATTTCTTTAACGAGTTCTGCATTTGCCCAATATCTATTAGTGTTTTCATCATAGTCGGGTAGTGAAAGATTGTAGACATAGATGTGTTTACCTGTTTGATCGATAATAGCTATTGAGGCGTTATCTAGGGGAAATGCGTTTAGCCCAGATATTAGTAGTGAAGGATTGTTTAATGGATGATCAAATACTATTTCTCCTATGTAGTATTCGAGAGTAGCGTTTTCAAGGTAATATGTGAATTCATGGTTGATTCTTACTGTGCCATTTTCTAAGAGAGTTATAACTCCGTATGGATCGCTATAGAGCTCTGTATTGATGGGAGTTGTAGACGAGATGACGTTTGAGTCTAGTGATCCGAAGACATCTATGTCGTATATTGATTGGAGAGTAGTGTTCACCGGTGAGCCTACATATAGGAGGTTATTAGTTGTCTCGAGTACATAGACTAGGAAACCATTTTCAGCGGGATACACGTCTTCCACTAATAATCCTTGATCGGGATATAAATCGTAGGAGCGGGTTCCTAAGACTGGTTGGAAATCTAGTGGTTCAACGATCATATTATATAGATCTGTCTCGTTTATTTTTGCTGTTGTAAAGGTAGTAGTATTCCAGTAAAACAAGTATCCTGGAGGTATATAGGTGAAGTTCTCTATATTCTGTGCCAGTATATAGTAGTTTACTGGATATAGGTCGTCTGTGAAATTATCCAGGAAGTTAATTTCTAGTAGACTGGTATTGGGTACAAGATATTTGTTGGGTGACATATCTACTGGTAAGAGGATAAGATCTCCATTATCCTCTAAAACAAGCAGTGCGTTAAGCGTATAGTATTCTATGAGCTGGGCTGCTATAGGTTTTACATTATTTGGTAAAACATAGGCGTTGTATAGCTGTGGATACCTGGTAAGGTCTGATTGTTGTAGATGATTGGTTGCCATATATTTTAGAAGCTCTTCGACTGGAGTTTTAATTACATATATTGTGTTCAGTGTCTCGTTATAAAATCCAACTATGGTGCTTGGAGCTGTTATACCTCCATAATATACTGATGATCCTAGCGTGTGTCTAGATCCATAGTCCATGTAGAAGACTTCTCCCTGATAATACCATGTCAAGCTAAAAGTAAATGAATCGTTGCCAGAACTAGTATCGAGATTCGCGCTTAGATGTATGTTTTTAGCACCATTAGCAATTTGGTATATTATTTGACTGAGATTCAAACCTTCCAGATTACTATTACTGTCTGAGCTAGTAGAAGT
>JALWJI010000159.1 GCA_027081695.1 Acidilobaceae archaeon
GTAGCTCGCAGCATAGGATGTTGCTATTCCGAAGAATAATCCTACTAGGGAAAGCATGCTGCCGGGCTTTGCACGCATGTATTCGTAGGCTAGCATTACTCCTAGGATAGGTCCTAGTAGTATACCATAGCTCGAGGCAAAGGCAGTCACATAGTTTACTATTGCTTGGGCGTTTTCTAGGAGGTACCACGGTGCTAGGAGGAATCCTGAGAGTCCCGCAATAATTGCTGCTTTTTTCTTGTCTACTAAGAAGATCTCCTCGATGAGGTCCGCGAGTGCCGGTAAGTTAGCCGAGAGGTCGGTTGTCCAGGGAGCAAGGAACGCAAAGAGTAATCCTAATAGAACAGCTACCGTTCCAGGAGCCGCGTTAAGTATTATTTCGTGTGGCAGGACGTATCCAGTTTGTAGGGCAAGCCGATAGCCTAGGTAGGTTCCTACGAGTTGTCCTCCAAGGAGTCCTAGCGTCGCGCCTACCCATACTGTTGTCCAGTCTTTCGCTCCTTTGCTTAGATCAGATATGTTAACAGCCACAGTGGCCCACCAATTGGTCTGTACGGCGAGATACGTTAGGAATGCAGCGCTTGATAGCCCCACGCCTAGTGATACGTTAGTTGTTGGTGATGGTTGCTTGGACATCCATAACGCTAGCCATGCAAAGTATAGGAATAGTGCTGGGCCTGCTAGTTCTGCTGCTTTTCCTATGCCTCTTACCCCTTTCTTGAAGAATAATATGATTAAAGCTATGTATAATGCTAGAGCTATGGGTAGATAGTAGTATGCTTGACTTATTATGTCTGAGCCAGTGTATCCTGCTATGAATAATGCTATGATCACTATTGCTAGTGCTCCATTGAACGCTTCTACGCCGTACCATAGGGCTCCTACAAGTCCTCTTAGGAAGACTGGTAGCTTGTAGAATTTCCCGAAGACTCTCTTTGCCTGTGGACCGAATCCTTTTCGTGATTCTACTCCATACTTTCCGTTGAGCGCAAGTAGTATGACGACTACAAGGTTCCCCAGGAAAGCGCCCAGTAGTGTTTCTAGGAGGCTCAGTCCGCTCCCATATGCTATTGGTCCTAGGAAAAACAATGGGAGACAAGCAGCCATCGAGAACATTAAGAGAGTGAACCGGATACTTCCCATTGTGTATTGTTTCTGGCCGGGCTTGCCCGTATCCATAATGCCCGACCAAACAAGAACACTTGAAACACTATTTAAGGGTTTCCATCACGTTTACAAGAACGTTTAAACATCTAGAAGGACCATCTTCTTATGAAATCAGGAAGGCGATCATATACGTTATAGCGTTGCTCAAGAGCCCACCTAGTAAAAGGGCTAGGAACGTCTTCTTCTTATCGAGTCCAAATATAAATGATGCTAGCGAGCCTGTCCACACACCTGTACCTGGTAGCGGGATTGCGATAAATATGATCAGTCCAAGGAACCCATACTTGTCCATATACTTGGATGCTCGTATCCGCGTCCGTTCTATGTACCGATGATAAAATCTATTGATAAACCCGAGCAATCCCTTTCTATTATCCCATCTCCGCACAAGGTCATCTATAAGGTAGAGCACCTGTGGTAAGACTAGTGATAGTGTTAACACTCCTAGGCTCGCTATAAGGAGGGCATCTCCGGGAGTGAGGCCTAGGGCTACTCCTGTTAGTAGCGCGTATCGGCCCTCGAAGCTTGGAACCAGGCTCAACAAGTACACGTATAGTACCGTATTTAGCTCGACCAACTAGGTTCCCTCTCCAAAAACATTGTTGAGATACTCTTCTATGATACCGGTATACGGCTTAATCCTATTGATAAAGTCCAGTGCTTCTACTTCAGTCAACCTATGTCTACTAACTAGCCTTCTCCAACCGCCACCCTTCCATCGAGGAATTACATGCACATGTACATGAAACACTTCTTGCCCGGCAGGCCTCCCACTATTCGTTATCACATTTACTCCTGGAGCCCCCAACTCATTTCTAAGAATCCTGACAAGCGCTGCAGCAACCGCAAACAGTTTAGCCGCTACTCTTGGAGGAGTATCATGCAGACTCTCAAAGTGCTCATCAGGAACAATCAGCATATGACCTGTCTCAACAGGATATATATCCAGAAACACTGAGACACCATGACCCCTGTATACAAAGTATGCCGGTGCCTCATCCCTAACAATTCTGCAGAATACACAGTTCTCCATATCCTAGAGTCACCCCTTACTAACCATTATCCGCAACTTTCCTAAATAAAACACGTATTAGCTAGTCCAGTGACAAGAACAGGGGCGGCCTACCAAATACTATTCTCCTCCTAGGAGTCCATTCTCGGCTAAGTAACTCAATTATTTCCTCGAGGCTCTCCGGGGATAGATGCACTGGGACAATTAATCCCTCTCCAAGACCTGATAATCGTAGAAAATCCTTGACAGACAAGTGATACTCGGTCTCTGCCGTGTGACTAGATGAGAGAGTCACCTCTAATAGTACTATTCTGGATTCTGACACAACACGCTCCAAGTCTTCCGTGTATCCTGTATCACTCGTATAGAACACTTCATATTGACTGGATCTTGCTAGTATTACTCCATATGTTGGTATACTATGCTTGGCTCTCCAAGGGATCAGAGTGTAGTCTCCTATGTTATATGAATTAATGGACTCATAATCGATTCTGGCCTTGCTAGGCGCGACCAAGTCTAATAATGGCATTAGTGTGTCCAGTACTTCCTCGTGAGCCAGAATTGTAAGGTCTGGGCATCTACTTGCTATTTTTCCTACTAGGAGTTCGAATACTCCATATACATGGTCGATATGGCTGTGTGTTACGTAGACTTT
>JALWJI010000160.1 GCA_027081695.1 Acidilobaceae archaeon
CATTTGTTGAAGCCTCATGGAGCAGGGAGAACAGAGTCTTCCAAATAAAAGTCAGGAACATCCATTATTAGCTCTATGAAACTATAATGATTGTAAAACAAAGGTAGATAAAAGTATAATTAGATTTAGCTTAGTGCTTAATACGATAACCTTTCTCCCTTAACCTAGATATCGCGAGATCCCAATAATCTCCAAAGTCTTCTGGCTCAACACCATACCACTCAACGAACGCCTCAACAAGCTCGGCCAGACTGGCCTCTTCCCTATTCTTGAATCTCTCGTCTTCTCTAAGTATTCTTGCTATAAACTGTTGTAAATCCTCGAGCCTTGTCCATGGATACTGGAACCAGGTCCAGTCCTTAACCTCTATATGGTAATAGTCGGGCTCAAATTTTGCCACGGGACTAATCCATTGTAGGGCTGCTACTTTTACTTCGGCGGGTTTCCACTCTTTCTGAATATAATCGCGTGCAAGTAGAAGAGTCTCTCCTGTATCAACAATATCGTCTACTACGAGAACCTTCTTGCCCTCCATATCGACCTTGTAGGGATACTTTAGGATAGCTTTCTCTGCGGCTTTAGCGGCTTCTGTCCAGTGCTGGCTCTGTACGCTGAGTAGATCTGTTATATCGAGGAAGTCGCATAGAAGTCTTGCCGGAACATATCCTCCTCTGGCAACTGCTACGACTACGTCAGGAGTCCAGCCACTGTCTTTGATTTTCTGTGAGAGACCCTTTGTCCACTCGACTATTTCATCCCAGGATACTATTTTTACAGGAACCTTGACCATTTTGGGCTGACACCAAATCCTTGATTATAGATCTAGTAGGGAATAAAAGGATAGTGGGCGTCTAGTATTGTTTTTTACATGACTATGTAAAAGGATTCAGCCGGTTACACTGGATATTTTCTTCCTATAGGATCCCGGTATAACAGTACAGGGATTTTGTCTCCCGGTTTTAGATTTTCGGCTCCTGTAAACGCGATTCCGTTGGCGAGGACTAGTCCCACATTTGCGCTGCTCAACTGGTATACCTTGTTTAATGGAGTAGCGTAGTACACGCCGTCTCTGTATTCTACGCGGACCTTGATTGGCCTGGGCCTCCCCGCCTTGATGCTATCGGTGAGGACGGCATCGACTATATAGAGTGGCGGTGCTCCCTTCTCCACGTTACCGAGGTACCTGAGATATGGATACACTAGTCGTATGAATCCATGCAGGGCGCTAAGTGGATAGCCTGAGAGTCCTATTATAGGCTTGTTTCCTACTATGAAAGCACTGGTCGGTCGTCCACCCTTTACGAATAGTCCGCGGAAGAGTAGTTCTCCTCCTATGTCGTCTTTTAGCTGGTAGAATAAGTCTATGTTGCTGGGCCCTGTACCGCCCGTTAAGAGGACTACATCGACGTTGTCTAATAGGTGTTTAATGTACCATGCGACTGCTTCTTTATTGTCTGGTAATAGGACGCTGTCAACTATCTCTACCCATGGCAAGTACTCGTATATGAAGGCTTCTAAGAGTCCGCCAGTTGTTGCTACTACCTTACCCTTATACACTTTCATCTGTGTACTTATTGGATCACTCGGGACAATGAGCTCGTTACCTGTGCTAATTATTGCTACTCTAACCTTCCTATAGACCTCTACCTCGGTTACTGCAACTTCTAAAAGTCCCACGACATCGTATACTGTTAAGAGCTGGCCTCTCTTTGCCAGAAGCTGGCCTTTCCTTGTTATACTGCCTCTGGGATCGATATATTGGTGGGGCTCTATCTTATCCTTAACAATAATATATCCGTCTTCGACCACAACCTTCTCCTCAGGAACTACCGCATCTGCTCCATCCGGTAGATAAGCCCCAGTTGTCACATAGACGGCCTCGCCCTCGCCGATCTTAATACCAACATCGCTCGTCCCGATAACAGCCTCGCCAACTAGTTTTAGCTTGCCTGGCGTATCACTACTACGAACAGCGTAGCCGTCGTATGCGCTTTTATGGCGTGGTGGCCAGTCGAAGGGAGCATGCACATCCTTTGCAAGTACATGGTCGGGAGACTCCCATACAGGGACAATAAATGATTCCGTTACCGGGCGAGTATGACTCTTTAAAATCTCTAAGGCCTCTGGCACAGGAGTAAGTTTTCCAAGATACCTCGACACTTTAATCGCACCATATATTATAGTGCGATGCCATATCCTAAAATATAACTAAACGTCTAGATACTTGTATGCTGGAGAGATATAGTATCGGAAACCTAGACATAGCCTCGGCCAGCAGCGACCAAGCAACAAGATCAGGGTATCTACCGGTATTGAGGTGACGACAACTGACCACTAGATCGACGAGACTCTACCTAATGATAATAGGAGTAACAATAGCAGGCATAGCCGCAGGAATAGCCAGACCATCCATTGCCTACTATGTAAGATACGATCTACAAAGCACGATGCTCTATGCCGCAGGATTAACAAGCGGATTCATGATGGGAAGAGCAATCACGAGTATCCTAGGAGGTATCATAGGAGACCTTGTACCAGAGAAACGCTGGATAATGGCAGGAATACCAATAGCCCTCTCAGCAATATTAATCGCCATTATACCATTTCTAAAGGCTCCCAGCCTAGTCCTAGTAATAATGGGCATATGGGGACTACTAGCGGGACTAGCCTGGCCAACCGCACAGGTTGTAACAGCTTATCTAGACGAGAAGGGAGGCAAGGCACTAAGCTACTATTTCGCTGCAGGAAGCCTAGGAATATCTATAGGAAACAAGCTCTTCGGAACACTCCAGTTATCCTACACCAAGCTCATCTGGCTAGGC
>JALWJI010000161.1 GCA_027081695.1 Acidilobaceae archaeon
GAACGGAGCTAGAGTACTCTATGTCGACGAATACATTGTTGGAAAAGGACTCCATCTTATCCTAGGCCCTAATGGAGCCGGGAAAACTACTCTGCTGAAGGTTCTTTCGGGTATCCTGCCACCCAGTGAGGGATCCGTTACTATTTGTGGAGATAAGCCTCAGATGATCCGTGATATGATAGGTTATCTTCCTGCCTTACCAGAAGTAGATCCCCTCGCTACTGTTGAGAATGTTATTGAGGCTGGATTGTACGGTTCATCTATTGTAGATGAAAGAGAAGCGATCGAGGAAGCGATCAAGTTAGTTGGTATAACTAGACTTGTGGGCAGGAAATTCAATACTCTGAGTAGCGGTGAGCAGAGACTAGTATGTATCGCTAGGGTGCTAGCCCGTAGACCTAGGATTTTGTTACTGGATGAACTCTTTAACTTCCTTGACATTAGTAACAAGGAAAGAGTATTTAGAATAGTTAGGGAATACACGGTTAGGAACAATGCGATTACACTTGTAACGACTCACGAGATATACTATGCAGGATTGTTTGATACTGTAACTGTTCTGAGGAGAGGAGAAGTCATGTTCCATGGAAGGCCCGGAAATCTAGGAGAAGATGTTCTGCGCTCTGCGTACGGTATAGATATCCTATCTCTAAGAATAGACGGAAAAACGCTGTTCCTTCCACGACACCTAGTCGAGTAAAACGGCGATAATTAATAGATAGCTTAAGTGTATTAATAATGATCATAATAGTTATAGCTGCATATGTATTAGATTATATCACTAATTTGACTGGGCTAGAACTTATTGTAGATATATCCGGAGACGACAACGAGTGGAGGAGGAGATATATTGAGCGAGGATAAGCCAATCTTTAGTCTTGAGGGCAGAGTGTATTGGAGTGAGAGCGATGCCGCCCATATTGCTCACTTCACGAGCTTCTTCAAGTATTGTGAGAAGGCGGAGGAAGAATTCCTTTTCACAGGTTTATCCAAGCTCGGTATAGATTTCGAGGGCAGGCTTGACATAATATTTCCTCGAGTACATGCAGAATGCGACTATCATGCCCCATTAAGGGTTCATGACCGGTACCGTGTAGATATCGTAGACATAGAGATTGGCAGAAGTAGCATAAAGTGGAGGTATAAGATCTACAATACGAGTCTTGGAGTTCTCAGCGCCGAGTGCAAGATTGTAACAGTGGCCTTCGACCCCGTTGCAAGGAAGCCTGTAGAGGTTCCGGAGGACATTAGAAAAGCATTTGAAGAAGCTATGGAGAGATAACAGGGCTATTAACCCTTAAATTCCTGGGTAACAGTGATATAGCATATGGGGAAATATAGGATGAGTGCACCTATACGTAGAATCGTCCTCGACATACTCAAGCCCCTAAAAGGCCTCAGTATTATAGATGTCAGCAGAGAAGTAGCAAGCCTACCAGGAATAGAAGGCGTAAACGTAACAGTAAAGGAAATAGACGTTGAAACCGTCACCCTGAGTATGACTATCGAGGGAACCGACATTAACTTCAACCAGGTAAGCGAGAAACTCGAAGAGCTTGGATGCATAATCCACAGCGTTGACCAAGTTATAGCAGGAAAGAAGATAGTAGAGGAACCCGAGATAGAAGACTAGAGGAGCCTCGATATTATTTCCGAGAACACCTTTGATGCACCAATCCTCATACTTGAGAACAATAATCCAAGGGGAGGCATCCTGTAGGCGTGCGAGATGTTTTCACGGATCTTGCTGAGTGTCTCGTAGTCGAGGTTAACCGCATATAATAAATGAGTACTCTTCTCTATCCTCGATATCATTTCGAGACCGCTAAAACCTATACACTTGGATAAGGCCAGTATGTATAAGGCTAACTTGTTGACTGGAACCCGCTCATAGATGCCTTGAGGGCCCGCGCCAAGAGTATAATCGAATATACTCCTATTATCGGGCAAATACAATACTCTCTTTATCTCGATACCTCTCTTCGGGGCTTCAGAGCTTAGCCATTCTACCCTCTCATAACTGCTCTTACTATTATCCTTGGCAACTAGCTCTATCGAACTCGCCTTTTCCCTGGCTGGAAGATAAAAGTAGTTTTCATAGGTCACGTTAATCTTCATGTATAGGCTCTCATCGAGTAATTGTAGAACGTCCTCGTTCAACGCGTTCAATAGTGAAACAGGCAGAGCACTAGGCATAACGACTATTGCCGGCACTCCCAGCTTAAGGCTCCTAGATATGAGCTTTGAGAGGACCTTGTGCCTAGGTTCCTTTATTCTTATGCTTTCATACTCGTAGAAGACTGTTCTCTTATCCTGGAGAGCCAGCAGTATGCTGTTTATTATGGGTAGCTCGTCAAGGCTCACTTCTCTAATACTCTTCACGTAAACGTCTACACGATCACTATCTATTCCTATATTGGGTTCAGATACGACTTCTGTTTCTACTTTCTTTACGGTGTCTGAGCTATAGTAGTGCATTAGGATATCGCTACATTCTTCGGCTAGTGCAAGTATGTCTCCACTATAACTCTTCACGGGTGATCACCTTTATTCCTCCATAACCGACCTGTATCAGTTTGTCTGGGTTGAGTGCGTCGAGCACTTCTCTTCGATGTGTTGCGAGGACTAACGTTATACCGTGTTGTCTAGCCATCTTCGCTATTCTTCCAGCGACCCATCTAGCAGTCGTAGGATCAAGATGTGCAGTAAACTCGTCTATTATAACGATGTTAGGCTTTTTCGCCAATAAAGCCGCTATCTTAGCTCTTTCCTTCTGACCAGTGCTGAGCTCTGAAACCTTAGCCCTATATAATACAGCGTCGCTTATACCAGCGACGCTAAGAACCTCGAGAGCTTCGACTACATCTCCCGTTATAGCTGTTATCTCCTCAAGCAGGCTTCCATCTCCAAACTTTGGCTCAAGCTCTCCCGGTAGATAAGCCGAGAGCTTCGCTCCCTCGGGAACCTCTATTTCGCCCTCGTCCGGCTTGTATGCAGGATCATCGATATCATTGACTGCTCCAATTATCATTCTGAGCAATGTGGTTTTCCCAGCACCGCTTATACCTATCAAGACATTCACAGTGCCAGGATCGATATCTAGGTTCACGTCTCTTAACACGTATCTCTCAACTATTCGTTTCTCTACGCCAAAGGATCTGAGTGCTTCGGCTACGTTCTCTGGGAGGCCTTCCAGTGAGAGAGTGTTTCTATATGATTTTACCACGCCTTTGAGTCTGATCGGTTTTTGGAGTGGTGGAGCCGGCCTGTATCGTGGCCTGTATAGTACTCCTTTATGCTGTGAACCTAGGGGATCACTCCCTAGGTAGTTTCTAATGTATTCTTGTGCTGTTTCCGTCAATGGATACATTAGTACTGGGCGGCCGCTGGCCGTATCCCACATGTATTTGAATCCTGCTCTCTCGAAGAATGGATTATACCTTGCCATCGCCGCTATTGTCTCGACTACGTGTTTTTCTCTCTTCATTTCCGGTATTCTCCTTTCCTTTATCCATTCAACGGCTGTCTTTACTGCAAGTACTCCGAGTCCTCCTCCCCTGAAGTCTGGGTGTACAACGACTCTCGCTATCCTGGCCGCAGCGGTGTTAGCTCGAGCTAACGCGTCCTGTGCTACTTTCTCGGCTACCATTGTTCTAGCTAGGCGTTTACCATATATTGGGGCGAGCTCCGAGTAGAGGCGTAGTATCTTTCTTCTTTCCTTTCCTGTTATTGGCCAGAAGGTTGGATGGAACCAGTCCTTAGGAAATATCTTTTCTCTTATTAATTTCTCAACCATGAATGTTCCATCAGGTTGTGGAATTCTCCTATGCATTAGGGGTATAGGCGTGTCAACTCTCACGTAGCCAATAATTTTTGGCTCGTAGCTTTTCCTAGTTAATAGTTCTAATACTAGGAATCTGCTCGAGGGGAGGCTTCCCCTTATTTCTTGGAGAAGCATTCTCGCCCCGCATTTAGGACATGACGGCCTTAGATTGGCTTCCACTATTGTACCGCACCGAGGACATTTCCAGACTGCTACAAGCTCTTCTTTGCTCGCATAATGATATTGTTCTAGGCTTGCAATATTCTCATAGTCTTCCTCGCTCACGGCTTCTCGTACGAGTATTCTTCCCTTATAGTAGGGCTTATCAATTGTGATCTCCTTCCGCCATACTGGCCATACAAGGACTTCTCCCCATTTTGTAAGCCTCCACAGCCTATAGTCTCCGGGCTCCAGAATATAGAGGCCCCTTGCGGGCTTTGGCTCAGCCTTTGACTCTATCCTAACGTATTCTCCGGGGATAAACCAGCGGGCAATTGAGCCAGTCATTAAGAGGCCTAGGAGTTTCCAGTTAGGTGACTGCACGATTAGAAGACCGTACCAGCGATACCCGCTACGCGGAGTCACAATATTTCTCACTCTTGCCTTGAATACTAAGGGATATTCCTCGATCACAAAAACATCACCAACGCAGTTATACGGCTATGATTACTCTGTGTTATATATGGCTCATCTCATAATTATATATCGTAGCCGTATATTTCAATGTATAAAGATAATACCATAACAGCTATGAGCAAGCCAACTATCTTTCTCGACTTCCACGCTTAGCCGATTTCTCCGTTCTTATTTCCTGGGGTTTCTCAGTCTTTGGTCTACGAAGGCTCTTTATTCGTTCCACAGCTTCTATGACATCGAGCCATTCAATTATTTCACTCGGCTTTCCCTGCTCCATTAATCCTTCTATTCTCTTAGCAGCAAAAGTTTCCAATTTCCACAACGTATTATCAATCATAAGATCCTCTGCTTCTTTCTCGTCATGTACCAGAATTATCTTACCGTGAACCGGGCACACTATATCGCCGTTTCTAAGCTTGAATAATGGCAAGCCGTCAAGAGGACAGGTGTCCGCCAGCATGACAGCTCCTCTAAGCATGAGTTCAGCCATTTTCTTTACTACCTTAGGATCTCTAGCAGGATCTATTGAACCTTTTTTCACTAGATCTATCACCATATTTTTGAGTCAGCATGCGAAAGATAAAATTTACTAGCACGTTAGAATAACAAGACTACTAAAACTCATTAATGAGCTCCTAATGTATAATATAGATGACTAGAAGACACTATGAGTTGTTAACCGCAATTATAAAGTTCTTATAGTAATGTTTAAAGAGAGGACGAGGAGAAATGCGATACGGTTTAATAATATTTTTAATTTTACTCGCTATTTCATTCATCTTTGTCTATGACCTGTATTATTCATGCAAACTTACTGATGAAATAAATGCCACTATCGAGGATTACTATCTGAACTCGTCTAGTATTTTAATAGGCAATTATGATAATAGAACAATTGAGAAGAGTTTCTCGGATCCCTGGGGATATGTTCTCATTACTCCCGCTAATTATTACGTAATATATGATAATGGTTCGTGGAGTCCTAAGCCTATGGATCCTCAATATATTATAGAATGGTTTGGTAGCGTATTTCCCGAGTCTGCAAATTCCATGATAGAGTATAAGGTAGGCAATAAAACAGTTGGTTCAGCGTTCTTAGGATCCGCGGTATACGGTTATATGTGGAATGAGACTATTGAGGTTCCAGTCAGAGGAGATGTGTGTAGGGTTCTGCGGTTCATAGTTGCTACACGTGCTGTGTGGGATTTTAATGATACGATGACGAATAGGAGCTTTATCGTTGCGGCGGCTTTCTATGATGAACAAGGTAATCTAATAGGCCGTAACTTTATAGGTTTCGGTATGGCGTCTGGAGAGGGAGATAATAAGTATGTAATGTACTCGACGAGTTATCCTGGATGTGAGAAAAACCCTAGTCTGATAGATATGAACAGTGACGGAGTCATAGATATTCGTGCCGAAATTGTTGTATTTGCTACATCAGATCCTGGAGTCGGGCATGCAAATGTCGGAGCGTATGCTCTCGGCTATCTGGAGGTTCTTCCTTGTAAATAGACTACATGGTCTTTAATACTATAATATACTGGGATTACCAATACTGAGGACATCGTCAATAAATAGTTATCCGGTTAATTGAAACTATGTTTTTAGCTCAACTTTCTCGGATACACTGATGCCAGATTTATTCGTTGTGTAGTTTTAAAATTATGATGAGGGACGTAGGTGCATGCTTACTGAAAGAGAGAGAATAAGGCTTAGCAAGAAGATGACTGGGCTATTAAGGCACTATGGCGATAGATATGGGCTTAGGATCGATAAGAATGGATGGGTTAGGATAGAAGATCTCGTAAGGGCTCTGAGAGGGATCCCCGGCTTTGAGTGGGTCGAAAAGAGACATGTTATGGAGGTTGTAAGGAGGGATGATAAAGGGAGATACGAGGTAAGAGAGGGATACATAAGGGCTAGATACGGGCATAGTATGCCTCATGTATTTCCGGAGTATGGGGAGGTTGTTAATCCTCCTAGGATATTATATCATGGTACCCCGTATAGAAACCTTAGTAGTATAATGACTAGGGGTTTACTCCCTGGCAAGCGACATTGGGTTCATCTAACCACGATGCCCGAGATGGCTCTTGAAACTGGGAGGAGATATGGAAGGCCCGTAGTGTTACTTGAAATTGATACTAGTTGTCTTAAGAGGAGTAACATTACCTTATTTAGGGCATCTGATAAGGTAATCTTGGTGAGACATGTGCCTCCTGAATGCATAAAGGTCTCTAGGGTAGAGAACTAGGATTCCATAATGTTGTGGTCAGGTATGTGCCTGGTTCAATATACAGTTCAGTGCTTCTGTACCGCTTATCTTCTTGAGATCGTATCCGTGTTCCTCGATTAGATGCTTTACACAATTATAGTCGAGGATTCTCCGACAGTTTTCTCTGGATAGGAGTTTTTGTGATAAGTCCATTACTCCTATTTGGGATGATTCGGTGATCTTTACTAGTAGGGCGGTATATAGTGCCAGGCATTCTCCTGTGTTCTTGTCTTTTTCTTCGAGTGCTTCGCTACATATATGGGCTTCGTAGAATCGTTCGCTCGTTATGAGCTCCTGTATTGTTTCTATTCCTTTGCATTCCCTGGGTTCTATGGGATTACGGACTGTCACTTCTAGGCCTGTTTCCTCTATTATCTCGAGTGCTCGTCTATGCTTTTGTTCTTGTACAAGTATTTCTATTCTGTTAGATGAGAGCCTGATTATGTATGGCTTGATATGGTCCCTATTCTGGTATAGTTTTTCTAGTGCTAATCCCGGATTGATGCTTATCGGTGTTGTTTCTATTATTTTCCATTTCTTCAAGTTTCTCTACTCTCCGAGTATGGCTTCTATATCTGTTTCGTTCTCGTGTGGGTAATTGTTATGTAGTTTAGCTATATCACTTATTATATAGATTAAGTGTCGTGGTGGTTTAGAATTGGTTATTCTCTTGAGGATACCTCCACGCATTAAGGTATATGAGGCTTTAGGAGCGTTGGCTGATGACCGTGTGTCCATGCGTCTAGAAGATAGTGTTGTACGTGCCAGGGTTGTGTCTAGTGACGGCTCGCGGCAATATAGGGTTGTTGTGTTTAGGAAGACTGATTTTCTATATCATGTTTATAGTAATGATAATGGCACAGTGTATCGGAGATATGTTGGATATCCTATAATTTCTGTCATGATGGCTTCCGGTTTTCTTCCTTACGACGAGTCTCTTGCCGAGGCTCTTAAGGGTGTTCCATGGAGGAGGCTCAACGAGGAGTCCAAGAAGTATAAGCTCGTAGAAGAATACATTCTTAGCAGATTGAACGACGATGTTAGAGACAGGCTCCTCGAATTCGTTAACAATGTACTTAGCAAGATTAAGCGTATGAAGATTTACTATGATGAGGAGCTTGGTAGGACTCACTCGTTAACTGACTGGCTCCCATAGTATCCCTAGTCTTGTAGCCGCTCGTCTTACTTCCCCTATTTCTATTATTTTTGGCCTCCTGGAGATCTCTGGCCATCTATGTGGTGTTCTTTTGACCAAATGCATTGGAGTGTATTGTTCCATTATGTTAACTAGTATCTTGTCTTTTGGTAGGTTTTTCGATATCCATTCCATGATTGGTAGACTACAGCACTCTGTGTGTCCTGGGAGGACTAGGTGGCGTATTATCATGTCTCCATGGGCAGCCGCTATTTTGAGGTTCCTGGTTACGACTTCCCAGTAGTTCTTTACTGCGCTTAGCCTGAATGCGCATTTGTTGTTTCCGTATTTGAGGTCTGGCAGCCAGATATCTATCAAGTCTACTAGCAACATTAGTGTCTCCAGTGTCATGTACATGTTGCTGTTCCATAGCTGTGGAATATTGCTCCTGACATATCTCATGCTTTCTATTATTGTATGAGCGCTTGGTGTTGGGTCTCCACCCACATGATTTATGTTTCTGGCTCCTTTCTTAGCCAATATGTCCTGCATATATGCGAGCTCTACCGGTGATACTATTTTTCCTAGGCGGGGGGCTACTTGGCTTATATCATAGTTCTGGCAGAACACACATGTGAAGTTGCATCCTCCATAGAATATCGTGCCGCTTGGAACGAGTGGTGCTTCTTCTCCCATATGTAGGAACGCACTATGTACATAGGTTTCGTATTTTAGTCTGCAGGCTCCTATTCGTTTTGTTCTATCTATAAGGCATCTCCTCTCGCATAGTCTGCACGGTGTAGCCAGTCTCTTAACTAGTTCTATTTTTAAGTCTAGGAAACTTGGCTCTACTGTACCTGTATAGGCTAGGTTTCCAGGCTTGTCGTCTTCTTTTATCTCTCGCCATATCTTGTTGAATTCCTCTTGGGTCTTCTCATGGTGTTTCCAGAGATCTTGCTCTTCTGCCTCTGAGAGTTCTTCTCTGCTACTATAATTGTCTAATTGGAGAGATCGTGCTATGATGAACTTTGCCGGTTTCCAGCCTTTCATCACACTATAATACCATGAGAGCCTACGTCTTACTTCCTCATCTTTCCAGACTATGACCGCGTCAGGTCTTATTATCTCCCAGCCCATAACTTCTCACGCAGGGACAACGATTGCCTACGCTTATAGTTGCTCCTATTATATTGAGTAATGTATGAAACGTTATTTCGCTTCCGGACATACATGGTCTAGACGGGTGATTATCCTTGGCACGTAAACAGGTTCCTGTCGCGCTTACTATTGCTGGGAGTGATAGCGGAGGAGGAGCCGGTATAGAGGCTGATCTCAAGACTTTTGCAGTGTTCGGTGTCCATGGTACGGCGGCTATAACCAGTGTTACTGCCCAGAACACTAGGGGTGTTTATGGAGTATACGATCTTTCTCCGGATGCCGTTGCTAGACAGATAGAGGTTGTCGTTGAAGATCTAGGCGTAGACGCGGCTAAGACTGGTATGTTGAGCAATAAGGATATCATAGAGGCTGTAGCAAAGGTCTTAAGGAAATACGATTTTCCCCTAGTTGTAGATCCTGTACTGGTTGCTAAGAGTGGTGATCCGCTCCTTAGAGAAGACGCTGTTGTGACCCTTACAGAGTTACTGTTGCCACGGGCTCTTGTAGTTACTCCTAACAGGATGGAGGCGGAGAAGCTTGCAGGTATAAGGATTAATGGATTATCTGACGCGGAAAAAGCAGCTGAGCTTATAAGTAAGAAGTATGGTGTTGAGGCCGTAGTTGTTAAGGGAGGACACCTTACGGGAAGTGAGAGCATAGATGTCCTCTATTATAGGGGTAGAACCGCCCTATATAGGTCTCCCCGTATAGCTGAGGGTTGCTATCACGGTACAGGTTGCAGCTTTAGCGCGGCTATAACAGCTAATCTTGCAAAGGGCTATCCTCTAGAAGAAGCGATATATAGGGCTAAGAAATTCATTACTGAGGCAATACGTTACGGTCTCAGGATAGGATCAGGCCACTGTCCAGTTAACCCTGTTGCATGGCTCGAGCTTGACGCTGAGAAACACCGTGTACTTAGCGATCTCGAGACAGCACTATGGATAGTTCTTGAGAACGAGGATGTGTTTTATGATCATGTTGCGGAGGTCGGATCAAATATTGCAATGAGTCTCCCTGCCCAGTATGTTAGGAGCATAAATGACGTAGCAGCCATAGATGGGAGGATTCGGAGAAGTATGAGAGGATTAGCCGCCGGCTCCATCGTGTGGGGTGCCTCCAGCCACATGGCGGGACTCATTATCGCCGCTCAAAGATTCGATCCTAGGATAAGAGCTGCCATGAATCTTAGGTTCTCTGAAGACCTCGTAGAAGCACTTAGAAGAGCAGGTTTAAGCGTCGTGTATGTTGATAGAGAAAAGGAGCCTGCAGAAGTCGCCAGTGTAGAGGGGCGGAGTCTGCCCTGGAGCCTTGAGCAAGCCGTGTCCTTCAACAACGGAAGGGTTCCAGATGTAATTTATGATAGAGGATCTAAGGGAAGAGAAGCAATGGTGAGGATTCTAGGGCCCTCAGCCTCCTACATTGTTAATCTCGTTCTACACGCATTAACTAACTATTTCCCGTAACAATTATCCGATACTTCATTATAATTCTTTATTTCTTTTGGAAAATAGCGTATAAAGATAGTGGGTTAGGTGGGTTATGCTTCTTCTTGTTTTAGTATTTCTCCGAAGTCTAGTGTCTTGCTGGGTTTTTCTGGCAGTATTCCTTGAGGCCTGAAGTATAGGACTAGCAGTATTATGAGTCCTACAAGTATGTTGCTTAGGTACGCAGCACCCATTTGTATTAGGGCGCTGTGTCCTGCTGCGAGCTGTGGGAGCCCGTAGTCTATCATTCTTCTTAGTACCATGAATACTATTACTCCGAGTACCGCTCCTTTATTGTTAGCCATTCCTCCTAGTATTAGGAAGGCCCAAGGGAAGAACGTCCAGTAGACTCTATCGAATGATAGTGATTGTGCAGCTAGGTTGGCTTCTATATATACTAGTCCTGCTAGGCTTGCTATTATGCTGCTTACAATTATTACCTTTAGTCTTATTCTGGCCACGTCTCTACCGTATACTCCTGCCGCTATCTCGTCGTCTCTCACGGCTCTCATTGCTCTGCCCATTGGACTGTGTGCAAGTCTTTCAGCGTAGAGGTATACTAGGACGACTACTACTAGACCGAATATTATGGCGAACATTCTGTTATCTGCGGCGAACTTTACGGCCCATAGTCCTTTGGGTCCACCATTTAGGCTCTCTGTCTGCCTGAATATCACCATTACCATGAGTTCGCTGAATGAGAGGAGTAGTATAGCCAGATATTCTTCTCTGAGTCTGAGCGCTGCGTAGCTTGCGATTAGGCCCATGATCGCTGCCAATCCTACTGCTATCAAGACTATCGCTATGAATAGCATTGCTACTATCATTGGGTGGTCCTGGAGGAATGGATATATGTATTGGTTGGCAACTATCCTGTTTGCGTCTGTGTCTGCTGCGGCTGCTACTAGACTTGGGTAGTCTTGGCCTAGGTGGTCTTTTAGGAATTCTAGGGCTTTCTGGGCTAGTTCTGGATCTTGTTTTTCTACTATCCATGCTGCTAGTCTTATTCCGATTCCTTGTGCGGCCCATGCTCCCATGAATACGAATACTGCTTTTCCGAAGTTTGGTATGCCTGTGTAGCCCGCTTCTAGGTTTAGGCTTATCGTGGTTATGATGTATGCGATTAGTAGTATGAGCCATGTATCGCTGAATATCAGGAACTCCATGGCGCCTTCACCTCCTTAGGATCTTTTGTTTTAGCTTTGACCAGTCTACTCCTGCTAGTCCTTGTGGGGCAAATAGTAGTACAATTATTACGAGGCCTAGGCTCATGACTTTCTCATAGTTTAT
>JALWJI010000162.1 GCA_027081695.1 Acidilobaceae archaeon
GAATACCAAGACGATACTCGTCGCCATCGTACTAATTGTTCTAGGAGCGTTTATCGGAGTGGGTTACGCTTACCTAGTTTTAGTATCCAGTGCCGACCTTCTAATCCAAATAATAAGGCTGAGCCTGGCATTTATCTCAATAATTATAGGCGCATTTTTAGGCGCCACAGGTCTCATAATGCTCTGTGGCATACGGGTCGAAGAAGAAAATGAAAATACTAGTTAGAAGCCGTAAAGATGCAAGCGCAGTGCAACATGCTGTAGAGAGAATACTTGATTCAAAGGATCACTATGAAATAGTCTCCCTGGGAGGATATCGTGGCGAACAACTCTGCAACGCAGTACAAGAGGAACTAGAACCATTCACAATTATATTACTAGGTAGGAAAGAACATGAGCCCTGTATAGAGAACCTCACAAGAATCAATCCTTTCACAACATACATAATGGCCAAGACCAGTAAGCTGAGAAATAGCACTCTCGAAATGATAGTGTCTCTATTAAACTGGGGTAGAGCCCACCTACGTCTCTCAACTTCGTGGTATCAGGATTCATTTATACTCGCTAATACTCCAGGAACCCTTCTACCACAAATCCCTATACATCCAGAAGGCGACACATACTTAATGACTAAGAATGGATTCCGGCTTTTAGCAGAACTCTCAGGAATAGGTGTCGATACCAGTTCTATCAAGGACAGCGTAGCAGTAATGTTCAAGCATATGAAAGGAAAACACATCGTGTATTTTGATAAGTTACGACGAATAGAGCTAACATTTGAGAGAAGTAAGCAAAGGCCCACATTACATAATCCTATTGATAAGAACTATAATCAGCCGGCTGAAAACTTTGTTCCAGTAGATCTAAATAGATTACTAGACTATAATGGCCACGTCTCAAAACTCCTGGAAGGAGAAAGCCTCAAAATACTAAGCAGAAATGCAGATAAACACAGTAAAGTAATCGTGCCATTGAGTGGTGGCAAAGACTCCGCTGCAGCACTAATAATTGCCTCCCAGTATTTCGATCCTTCAAACATATACGCGATATATGTGGATACTGGCATAGACTTTATCGAAAACGAACACTATGCCGAATACTTGTCAGAGAGACTCGGAGTTAACCTCGTTAAGACTAAAGCCGATGTAGATAAAGGATTACTACATGAGAATATGCCTCTCCCAGATCCCCGTTACCGATGGTGTACTGGAAGAAAGCTTGATGCGCTTAGAAGAACTGTAAAACGATTGATAAACGCAGAAAATATTAGTTATATTATTGTCGGCGATAGAGACGCGGAGAGCGTTAGGAGGAGTCTTAGGCCTCCTATGAGGATCGATGAGAATCTCGGTCTACCTGTTATTGCTCCTCTCAAATATTGGTCCGGTGCCCACGTTATACTGTATATTCTCTCGAAAGGCTATAGGATAAATGCGTTATATGAAAATGGTTTTTTAAGGCTGGGTTGCTATATTTGTTTTGCTCTCCGACCTTCATGGGAGCTCTATATTATGAATAAAATTAAATATTTCGAGAAAATCCGTGCTTTGAGACCAGAGCAAACAAGATTAATATCGGCGTTCCTACAAGCAAAACAAATAGAACTTAGCTAATCCATTACGGGTAAGGACTAGGTGCTAGAAATGGATGTAGAAGATAAATTGAAGCTTATAACCCGGAATCTAGCCGAAGTGGTTACATTAGAAGAACTAAAACAAAAGCTAGAATCAGGAGAGAAACTAAAAGGATACATAGGCTACGAGCCGAGCGGTCTAATGCATGTTGGCTGGCTAGTATGGGTATTTAAGGTAAAAGACCTCGTAAACGCCGGAATAGACTTCAATATCCTTGAAGCCACCTGGCACGCATACATAAATGACAAACTAGGCGGAGACATGAACCTAATAAAGGCCTCGACCAGGATAATCAGGTTATCCATGGAGGCCCTAGGAATACCAGTAGAAAAAATAAACTTCGTAGACGCAGAAGAACTAGCCTCAGACAAAGAATACTGGTCGTTAGTCATCCGCGTTGCTAAGAAAAACAGCCTAGCAAGAATAAAGAGAGCCCTCACAATAATGGGGAGAAAGTCTAGTGAAGCCGAAATCGACGCAAGTAAACTTATCTATCCCGCGATGCAAGTCGCAGACATATTCTATATGGATCTAGACATTGCATTAGGGGGAATGGATCAAAGAAAAGCACACATGCTTGCAAGAGACACAGCTGAAAAACTTGGCGTAAAGAAACCCGTCGCTCTACACACCCCTATTATAAGCAGTCTAAAGGGCACTGGTAGAATGGACTCCTCTAAAGAGATCGATGACATTCTTGCCGATGTGAAAATGAGCAAAAGCAAGCCTGACAGCACTATATTTCTCCATGACACACCAGAAGAAATACGAAGAAAAATAAAGAAAGCCTATTGTCCTGCTAGACAAGTAGATCTCAACCCAATAATAGAGATAAACAAATATATCCTGTTTGCACGGGACGGATTTGAGCTAGTAGTTGAACGACCCGAAAAATACGGTGGAACTATAATATACAGCTCAATAGAAAACCTCATTAAAGACTTCCAAGAAGGCAAACTACATCCTGCAGATCTCAAGAAGGCAACAGCGGAGGCACTCATAGAACTACTCGAACCTGTTAGACGCAGACTACTAGGTGATCCCGAGACGAAAAACCTTATCGAGAGAATAATGTCTAATATCTCCAGATAATTACATAATTGCATCATCTATTCTTCCTACAGGTCTCGCAAATAATCATCTTCTAGTTTTTGCGCACAAAATGATACTATTATTATAATA
>JALWJI010000163.1 GCA_027081695.1 Acidilobaceae archaeon
AGATTTACACAAGCTCCTGTCTCTCTCCTTACGGCATCGCCTACGACTATGTTTACGTCAATGCTTGTAAAGTTATGTTTTCCTCTTCTAACGGTTCGAACCGCAAAACATTCTCTTCTATCTATCTTGTTCCTAGAAATCATTGAAGCTGTCCCCGCTATTTTCTGTGGATCGGCCTCGGCTACGCCCTCGATCAATATTATTCTGTCTGCTTCTGGTATCTCGCTCGATATAATTGAAGTTTCTTTTTCCCGATCCCTACATCCATAGACGAGGACCAGGCCCTTGTAGCCTCCTGGCTCGGGTACCGCCTTGAGCCATGGTATTTTCTCCGTGATAAGTGTGGCCGCTATCTTCTCCATGTTTAGCGGCGTTTTTATCAGGATGCATGGATCTTCAGTGGATCTCTGCAACCGGAGCACCCTTTTACTAGCACATGCAAACATACTAGTTTAAGAAATTCTCTGATTCATAATTATTGACAAGAAGAAAGTTTGAGAGATTAATAAAACAATCTTACTATTCTAGACTCCTTTCTGCAATGGTGATATAACAACTGCCTTCTCGGGGCCATTAGGACCGGGAACCCATAATAGCTTTGATTTCGCGATCTCGACTTTCCTTATAGCATATATCTTCCTAGCTGCTTGCTCTATGTCTAGTGCTAAGCTTCCCTCCTGGTCGCTGAATACCATTGCCTGGATGAATTCGTCTAGTGTGCTTTCCGACGCTCTCTTTTCTATTACTTCTTTCATTCTCTTTCTTATCAAGCGTTTATGGCTGGTGTTGCATCTATATCTGGTAAATACGACTGCTGTTACTCGGAGTCCGTATCCGTCTTTTGTCCACACATCGAATATACCTGTTATCTTGCTGCTTTTTCTCCTCGTGAGAGACCTCATGTAGTCTCTTAGTAGTTCATGTCCTTTGAAACGCGTGTATGCTTTATCACCGTCTACGTTGATAATCTGGAAGTAAAGTTTGATATGTACATGTGCAAAGTCTCCTGTGATATCGAAGAGCGTTGTTTCCATTACACGTCCGATCAGTTTAAGCGGATCATCGGCTGGAGTAGTTCCTAGAGGAATCTCTCCGAAGACAGGGGGTGCTATAACCGTGTACCATTTCTTCATTCTCCATTTGTCTCCTGTTACTCTACTGCGTCTTCTCCTCGCCAAGCCTTTCACCTACCTTTCCTAACCTCGTTAATCCTACCACATCCTCCTCTAGAGTGTTGCCAGCTTATAGAGTTTAAAGATCTTTTCTAGCATTTAAACTATCTATTTTATCTATAACTGATAACGATGCCTTGAGAGTCATAAGAATATCGTCTATAGTATTGCGTAGCGTGAGAACCCGTTTAGGGTCCTCGCATCCTCTTACTATTATTTCACATTCGATTCCTTTGCTTGTTTCCCTACATTCTATAAATATGTGTTTGGGCGATACGAGATTATCTGGCTCGATCGACTCTAGTACGTCTCTTGGATAACGTGCTTCAATCTCTATCTTAGCTTTACACCTCATTGTCTCTCCGTATTGATCTTTACTAATACTCCATCACCCTCTAGAACTTTAGCGTCCTTTAGTCTTTTCAACGATCCTTCGCCAAGAGCATACTCTATCTGATACGACGATGCTATATATTCTCCATCGCTCTCTAGAACCAGTATAGACTCTCTATCTATCTTCTTTAGGATTGAAAGAGCCATCCATAGTAATGTTAGCGAGGTCGGGCGAGCTAGTGTTACCAGATAGGTTCTTGCCCAGGTTATCTTCTTTATTCTCTTGGGCATTGCTTCAGATACCTGTTCCGGAAATTCTTTCGAATACGACAATAACATTTGTTCTATAATCCTGTATTCGTTTTCGTAATCAAGCGAGCTTGCTAGGAGAGGTGCGGGGGATCTAAATGCCTCGGAGGCATATAGAAGAGCATCGCTTGCAAGACGATAGTCCTTTATGTGTCCAGTAGTATTCCGTGAGACAAGAATAGCTCCTAGATAATATGAAGCATCGAGCTCGGTTAGCGAAGAATACTCTTTTATCCTGGACAGTAATGATACCGCTAGATTCTCGAGGTCCTTCTTCGAGATCGTCTCTAGTGTCTTATCTGATATTCTTCCTAGACCAGAAGCCTGAAGAAACCTATCGCATTCTTCTTTGTTACCAGTAAAAGTCGGATAATACGGGTTCACGGTTATAGATATACTTTCACATATAGTCAACTCATGTGGCAGATACGCCTTGAGAGTAGTTATAGAATCTAAGCCTAGCCTATCGGTTGGAAGCATCCGGTCAACTGCTACAGCGTCTACCCCGTAGAATCGCCCCCTGGGATCGATATTATCACCCTTATACATTGCGGAGAGAAGAAGAGCCAGAAGCTCTCTTCTCGTGAATATTCCTCCCATCGATAAAAGTAGTAGCGCGACCATGCCGGGAACACTCCCATCTCCATCTAAAAAGACCGCGTCCGGTGGAGGGCTCGATAATATTCGCCTGGCTACTGCGAATAGGGGAGCCTCTACCTGGCTAGTTCCGTAATCTACTTGCTGATAGCCGAGAAGTATTGTTGGGATCTCTATTCTGCTTGGAGGCGTGATAGATGTCTTAAAAACAGGTCTGGTACCTAGAGAAGCCGAGACACTGTATAGTACAGATGCTGCAAGTACAGAGTCGAATCTAGGATAGCTCCAGATTCGTAAGTATCCTGAACTCACAGATTTTTCTAGGAGCTTGGAGAGATGGCGAGATGCTGCGTCAAGATGTCTATC
>JALWJI010000164.1 GCA_027081695.1 Acidilobaceae archaeon
TACGCTTCATGGACGAAGCCGAAATAACAAGTGTACCCGTTACAGACAAAGAAGGTAAGCCAACAGGCATAGTGTCACGCTGGGAACTAGCATCCCTACTATCGGAAAGCGTTGATGCCGCAGACATTAGAGCAAGAGAAATAATGAAGACATTCCCCGTAAGCATAGATCTCCAGGCGAGAATACTACATGTAAGACAGCTCCTACTCCAACATAATCTGAGCACAGTTCCAGTAATGGAAGACGGCGAGTTCCTCGGAGTCATAGGCGTCGACGAGATAGCATTAGTATTCCTAAAATACTATGAGCTAAGCAGAGGAGAGCCAAAGAGAATAACACCGCTCAAGTATGTTATTGTAGGAGACGCTATAAGACTCAGGCCACCTACAGTCGATCCCGACGCATCTGTTGCAGAAGCCGCATCCAAAATGGTAAGCCACCGATACAGGGTAGTGGTCGTCGTCGACAATGGTAAACCAGTAGGATACATAAGCGGGCTAGAGCTAGCCCGATTAATACTAAAGGGAGCATAGCCGGGGTTAGTATCATAGTGTTTTCCCGGCCTCTATAATCTTTATCGCTTCACGGTAAACATAATATTTTATTCAAGATATCGTTCGCCGTATCTAGATAGGATAAAAGTTTGCGACAACAGAGTGGTTCAGGTCTAGACGTTTAGATAGAAAATCGAGGAGGATACTGATAAGAATGGACAAGGACAATAGAAAAGACAGGCAGGGTAGATACAGAATCACACAGCCGAGATTCATAGTAGATACTATGCTAGGCGAAGTAGCCAGATGGCTCCGAATATTGGGATACGATACTCTATACTCTAAGACGTATACTGATAGACAAATAGTCAATATAGCTGAAAAAACAGGAAGGATAATACTTACACGCGATAGAGGACTCTTCATTCGTGCAAGAAAGAAAGGAATAAGAGCAGTATACATTTCTTCTCACGATATAGCTGGAAGACTAGCAGAACTCGTTGTAGTATTAGGACTACGCCTAGTAGCTGATCCCTCTAAGAGCAGATGCTCTGAGTGCAACAGTCCATTGATACAGGTGAGGGACAAGGAAAAGGTAAAGGATCGAGTGCCTCCAAAAGCTCTCGAAGCCTACGACGTTTTCTATATTTGTCCTAGTTGCGGCAGGGTATATTGGGAAGGAGGCCACTGGAAGAACATTAGACGCATAATTGGCGAAGCATTGGAATTGGCAGAGGTAATGAAGTATGCAAGGAAACGCCCGTCCCGTAGACCCAGAAGAGGTCACAGATAAAGAAGGAGAGTATCTAGTTAGGTTAGCTCGAAGAAGCGTAGAGTATTATTTCACGTATAGGAGACGTATGCCCACTCCTCAAGATGCTTCCGCTAAATTATACAGGCCAGGCATGGCGTTCGTAACTATAGAAACCTACTATGGAGATGAGAAAAGAGAACTAAGAGGATGCATTGGTTCTACAACACCGGTAAAGAGCCTAATAGATACCGTGATTGAAGTGGCCTTGGAGAGCGCATTTTCCGATCCACGTTTTCCCCCTATGGAAGAACACGAGCTGGATCAGGTCACCTTTGAAGTATCCGTTCTCTCAGAATTCGAGTATTTAGGCGATACTCCACAGGAACGTATATCCAACGTTAAGATAGGCAGAGATGGTCTAATAGTTGACGCTGGAGTCGCTAAAGGACTTCTCCTCCCAGTAGTCCCAGTCGAATACGTGTGGGATAGACAAACATTCCTGTCACAGACCTGTATTAAGGCGGGCCTCTGGCCAGACTGTTGGCTCAAGCCCGGGATAAAGGTGTATAGGTTTAGGGCTAGAATCTGGCGGGAAAAATATCCGCGCGGCCCGATCGAGCCCAGAGACATGACAAAAGAATACGTTAAAAAACTGGAAAGTGCAGGTATAAATGTGGAAGAATTCGAATAAATACCAGGAATCCGGTGAACAGGGAATGGTAGTATCAAAGTTCAAGGAATACATCACGGCATGGAGGAGGATACTAATCCTCGCCAGAAGACCCGACGAAGAAGAATTCAATCTATTAACAAAACTTAACTTTATAGGATTCACACTTGTAGGTGGAATAGCATACATAATACACCTAGTATACGTTCTTCTCACAACATAGCGGTGGTTTCCTATGAGCGACGAACAACGCCAATACAATATAAAGACAAGATTTTACGCGATCCCGGTCACCGGTAGCACAGAACTCAAAGTAGCAATGGTATTCGCAGAAAGAACCCAAGTAATGGGCCTAGACGTGAGGAGCATAGTTGTACCAGCTGGCATGAAGGGCTATGTAATAGTCGAACTAGGCAATCCCGGAGATCTATATGATCTCATACGGGGAGTAAGGAATGTCAAACGTAGAAGACCATTACTAATGAAACCGGAAGAAGTAGTGAAACTTGCTAGACCAGTAGTAGAGATACCAGAGCTCAAGCGTAACCAAATAGTAGAGATTATAGGAGGCCCATTCAAGGGAATGCGTGGTAGAGTAGTCGAAGTCTATGAGTCAAGGGGAGAAGTCGATTTAGTCCTACTCGAGTCCGAGTTCCACATGGTAATAACCGTTCCTATAGAACAAGTAAAACTAGCAGAATCAGAGTGATACTATAGATTTTATTTTTATAGAATCTCCGAGCCTCTTTCTCCATTCTGTTCCGTGAACAACTATAGATGCGACGCCAACAAGTTTTGCATCTATTCTAGAGATTAATTTCTTCAACACATACAATGTGAGACCTGTATGTAC
>JALWJI010000165.1 GCA_027081695.1 Acidilobaceae archaeon
CAAGCCCCCAGATGATCTATAGCTCGCTTGATATTGCGCGGAAGATGAGGGCACCGCTTGGAATGCATCTCAGTGAAGGTATTAGTGAGAAAAAGGATTTTTTAGAGCTCCTTGGAGACAAGGTATCAAACCAAAGAGTAGTAGCCGTCCATTGCATTAACGACGATTATTTTGATCTAGGAGTCAGATGTGCCTCATGCCCGGTTTCTAATATGATACTCTATAATAGGACGAGGGATTCCTTGTTTGGTGTTACCAGTTTTGGAAGCGACTGGCCTCATCTAGTGGGCTCGATACCTCTTCATATCCCCTTATTTCTAAAGTTATTCAATAATGATTTCAGCGGTGTACTCTATAGGGCGACTACGGGAGGATATAATGATTATGGCGTTCCTATGCAGGGTGATTTCGTAGCATACGATGTTCCTCTCAGAAAGATTCTTCTCGAGGGAGCATTTCCTAAGGCTGTTAGTGTAGCCTCTAGGCTTATGGTGTGGGAGGGTTTTCTAACTAGTACCGGGGAACGTTACGGGGATATTATTAGGGATTCCTACGAGGTCATCAAGTATGCTGTTGAAATATATGGAGACGGAGTAATGCCGCATTTTCCATCTCTTACAGAGGTATTTAGAATGGTTGAGAATACGCCCTCCTCATAGTAAAGAGCATGTCATAACTGTCTTGAGGAGAAGATAACTGTGTTGGGAAGAGTTACTTGTAGGGTATTCTTAGAGGCGTATCGATGTTGGCGGTTGCGACCGCTATGAAGGTTCCTCCAAGCAGTCTGTTAAACCTTTGTCTATCTACGAGTTTTGCATCTAGTTTCGCTAGTTCTCCTAAGGGGTTCTTGGCTTCTAGTATATTCGAGAGGTCTAGGTAGCCAGTCATATCGGCTAATTTTATATAGACTTCTACTACTGCTCCGATAAATGTAGGGGATTTCCTTGCAGATCCTATTAATGTTGTTAGTCTACTTAGGTTCCTTACATTCAGCATGAATCCTGTGTCTATATCAGATAGCGCTTCGAACAAGTCGCCTATGGTTATGGCATTAAGGGATATGCTTCTCTTCGTCACACCTTTTCTATCGAGATGAAGTAGAAGGTCTGAGTCGCTTACTGCTTCGAGCCCTTCCACTATACTTATAGTGTCTTCGGGATTTGACGAGTAAAGTATTGTTGTAACCGTTTTTCTCAGGGTTTCTTCAAAGGATTTCTTCTGTGATGACGCAGTATAGTAGCCAAGTATTGATGCTAGCGTAATGGATGCAGAGACAAGTCCTGTGAGTGGCCTCATACCGGTTCTTTCAAAAGCCTTCTTTAATGCATCGGCGATGTATCTGCCGAGACCTAGGTGTTTTGAGTCTAGGTCTCCTCGGCCGAGCATATAGCCTCTCTTAAAGGATTCCTCTATGAATTCCTGTACAGAGACGAATTCTAGGAGCCTGATCTCGTACTCGGGGTCCTTTGCTAGCCTATGCAGGGCTCCTGGTTTAATCGGTGATGAGAGTGTTATTAGGTATGCTTCATACAGAGCGTTTAGCAACTATGAGATCACCTATTTGTAGATATAGTACACTTTAGCCTATATAGCGTGCTAGTCTGTAAATCAAGCAACTTACGTGAGATGATCTATGGTGTTGAGATATTTAGTATAGATTAAATAGTGGGGTCATTTCGTTTTAACGAAACACGGGAAGAGCCTAGATGTCTAAAAAAATACTGTACTTGCTGCAGATGACCAAGCCTACACAACTACTGTTGCTATCTATCACTATGTTCGGTGCGTATTTTATAGCCGGAGGAGGGGCTGATCCTAGGATACTTCTACTGCTTGCTCTAACTGCTCTGGGTTCAGCGGGTGGTGTGACAGCTCTTAACATGTATCTGGAGCACGATATTGATTTCAGGATGCCTAGGACAAGAGATCGTCCTCTTCCTAGCGGGAAGCTTTCACGGGCCGAGGCATTAGTTGGCGTAAGCATGCTTATAATACTAGGCACTCTGGCATCGTCATTTATTAATAAATGGGTTCTGCTCACGACACTAGTAGGACTCTATTTCGACATAATAGCCTATACAGAGTTAGCTAAGAGAAGAACCGAGTGGAGTCTTCTATTCGGAAGCATAGCAGGGAGTATGCCTGCTCTCGGAGGTTGGGCGGCAGGAGCTGGTTCGATTGGGATAAACGGGATTCTTCTCGCCGCAATGGTTTATGTCTGGCAACCTCTCCATGTAGCATTCATACACTATTATTATGGCGAGGACTATGAAGCGGCTAAAATTCCAACTATTCCGGGAAGGTTAGGCCATAGGAAGTTTGCTTCGCTAGTAAAACTATCTGTTTTTAGCCTTATAGTGTTAGTTTGGATCTTCCTATTACTCAACGGGTACGGTCTTATCTCAGCCTTGTTGGTCTCCTTTCTTGGTGCAAAGGCGTTAAAAGCTGTGAAAGTCTTTGCTAATAATCCCGAGAAATCTTATGCTAGGGCTATGATAAAATATGCTAGTCCGATGATAGCAGTGGCTTTTGTAATGATACCACTTGAGAAGACGTTGGGATTCGTAGTTCTAGACAAGGAAATGGTACTCGTTCATTCTGTTAACGTCCTTGAGATGTTTCTAGGGTGAGGTCTATGAACAATCTTAGTGGTGGATGCGGCAAGCTCGACCCGACATGTGTACTTCTAGCAGGGACAGGAATAGTTGTGTTAATGGCTATTATCTATGACGCCTTAATTCCATTCGCGCCGGCAGCGACTTCTATAGTCGCATTGTCTATCGGACTAGCATTGGTGCGTGGCCTATATGAGAGAATAATCATAACATCCTTAGTAGCTCTTTCATGGACGGTTTCCATATTCTTGCCAGAATACGCTGTTTATGGTGTATCAATCGTGTACTTAGCAACGGTATATTCGTTGATTGTATCGGGCTCGGCAGCTGCGATTAGTGTTTTTGGAGCATCTATGATTCCACTACTTGTGAGTTTTGGATTTAATAGTGAAGCTATTCTTGTTTCTTCAACGCTCTACATAGTGTTAGCTGGTTTGATAGCATCGTTAATAACAAATAACCTTCATCCGTTAGTTATAGTGGCGACATCTCCACTTGTATTATTACTGGGGGATAACGCTGGTCTTGCAGCATCTACTATAGCGTTTATGACTGTTATCTCTGTAAGTGGAACTACAAGGAAAGTAGGCTGTCCCTTTAGGATAGATTCGGGACTTGTGTTCATGGGATCAGTAATAGGCGTATTTGCAGTTATTTCTATTGTATTTCGAGAAGCGTTGGGGGATCTATTGCCTTCTATTGGGCTCTGGGCTCTAAGCTACCTCTTTCTTCTAGCAGGAGTCTTAGTGCCTTCTTGGCCTCCTCAAACTTCTTCTTCTTTGGATGAGAGATCCTAAGACTCTTGTGATTCGATTTTGTTGGTATCATATAGTTAGGCGGGCTAGTCCTTGAACACATAAAGTAGGGTCTTCTTATTGCGACGAGGTCTATTATTTCTGATGCTACTTTAAGGATTTTTTCTTCTCGTGAATAATGGGGATTCTTTAGTATTTCTGCTATTGAGGGTCTCGGCCCTTTATAATTTAGGCATGGTGAAAGATCTCCGAATGGGCCAATTCTAATCCTTGTACATCCTGAGCAAAATATTGGGTTTCCGTATGGACGGACGATTTCTATTTTTTGTCCATCGGGTAGAATGTAGACAGGCCTATTGTGTAGATCTCGTATAGTCTTTTTTGCTCCTTTTTTGAGCAGTTCGTTTTCTATCTTTGATAGAGGATAGTAGTATTTGTTGAAGAACCTGGCGCCAAGACCTACTGGGTGAAGTTCAATTAGTTGCAGGACGGCACCATATTTGGATGCGAGTTTGGCGAGGTCGAAGACCTCATCGTTGTTTACACTGTTTAGAATCACGCTGTTTATCTTTATACCGAATCCTACCTCGTACGCGGATTGTAGTCCCTTCAGGGCCTTGTTTAGGCCTGGAATTCCAGTGATGAACCTGTATCTCTCCGGCTTGAGACTATGTATAGAAATATTGACTCTTTCGAGACCGGCTTCTCCGAGTTTTTCTGCGTATCGTGAAAGAAAATAGCCGTTGGTAGTCATACTTATTTCTGCACTAGAGTGTGCGGCTAGCGAGTCCACTATTTCGACGATGTCTGCTCTAAGTAGGGGTTCACCGCCTGTTAGTTTAATCTTTTTAATTCCTAGGAGCTTTGATGCCTCTGCAATTATCTCATAGTGTTTGGGCCTTAACAACGGGCTTAGTGTACCGGGTCTTGCTGGCCCGTTTAGGGGTTCTCCTTCTATATGGCAGAATATGCATCTATAGTTGCATTCGGCTGTTACGGCTATTCTAATATTATCTAGTTGTCTTCCGTACGCGTCGGCTACTAGTGGTTCTCTCATTTCTATAGTGTCCCCCGAGAGATGGTACTGTTTTACCACGTATTCAAGGGCTCCGAATCGTTATATCTAATCATATGTAAATAATGGGGAGAGCCGCGGCTATAACCCGCCTTCTGTACTACGGCGGCATCCGACTCAGCGGACACTATCCCGGGGCATCGCACGGGGACTCATCGCCCCAGGATCCTTGCTCCTCCGGGGTCGGCCGTTTCAACGCATCTCCACGAATCCTCCGCTGGTTATCTGCCCTCCTGTTGCCAGGAGGGCCTCGCAGCATCATAGTCATCTTCGTGGAGCCGTGTCGTTTCTGTGCCGTTGCCACAGGTTTCACCTGTGCCCCTTGCGGGGCCCGGATCCCGTGGGGAGGGCGGAGTTTCCTCGGCCATAGACGGCCGTAGCCGCCAGCCGCGGCTCTCCGTCTCATTTACTCTTAATCCGGCGTTATTTTACTATTCTAAGCCCTACTATGAGCGAGGATACGAATAGTATGTAGGATCCTATCCCTAGACCTGGCCATAATAGTAGCGAGAGCAGTATGAGTAAGTATGGTATTTGAGTAAATTTCTTCCTATGCTTTACTCTTAGGATAACTGGTAGCATCATAGGTCCGTGGATCATAAAGTGGAGTGCGATAAAGCCCATGGAATAAGCATGTACTAGGCAGAGAAGCGTACATCCACTATTGCTAAAGTATAGTATAGTATACAGGAGAGTAATCGCTATCACTAGCATCACGTAGTAGTGTCCTGTTATGAAGTACTTGGCTCCTTGGTAAGCCGGATGGTTTTTGTCTTTTATCGGGATACGACGGGAGTATGAGGGGAGCCTGTAGAATCGGGCTGCTATAGGATATATCAATAATGAGACTAGTGCTAGCGATAATCCAATCACGTATTCTTGACCTAGTACTAGTAACGACGATGTGCCGCTAAACACTAGGGCGAGTATTGAAGCAGGAAATAGGGGCTCGTCTTTAAACGTGGAAGGAAGCGCGTGAACAGTGACACTGAAGATTAATGGAACAGGATATGCTAGAATTAATCCTAGTATGAGCTCGGAGAATTTAGGAGGAAATCCTTCAAGGAATCCGTAGAGTATCGCGAAGAACGTCAATATGTATGTTAACGCTACCATCATCAAGCTTAGCTTCAGGCTGGACTTCCTCCCAGAGGCTATTCTAATAGATGAAAATGATGATAATAGGGATACGGCTCCAAACCAAGCCAAGAAGATCTTGTATTCTAGCACTATACCGAGCATGGGTAGTGCGATAAGAGGAACAGATGCAAGCAAAGTTACTGAAAACAAAGGATCCTGCTTGTTATGAACAGCCGAGCCAATATATGCCAACGCAACACTATGAGGTAATAGCAGTAGAGTGCCTAAACCAAGCACGTATGCATGTCTATGCGGATAGCCAGCAACTAACAATATTAACCCTAGGACTAAATAGGCAAACCCAAAAACTACTCCAATCCTTGAAACCGCTTTCACTATTTTTCTAACATCGTCGAACACGATTCCATCAACCAGAACAGACTTTAACCAGCTACATTTATTAAAAACTAAGACATATACAGTTGGGAAATAAATTAATTCAAGAGCCACTGAAACTTTAGAACGAGGAAGGAAGCGGCCGTCGTCTAGCCTGGACTAGGACGCCGGCCTCCCAAGCCGGCGATCCCGGGTTCAAATCCCGGCGGCCGCACCATATAATTATCCAAGTAATTAACTGGGAAATCGGCATATGTAAAGCAGTATCCTAGTGCTAGGAAGACTGGGAAATATCTAGTGTCTATAGTTTTTGTTTCTCGATATGAATAAAATAAATTAATATTATTATAGTTAAATTATTTTGTTATTAAATTTAGACTTCGCTGGTCATTACGATTATTGTTGTTTTATTAAGATTTTGATCGTATATTATTGTAACTTCGGCATGTTTGTATCCTCCTTCAGTAAGTGTTGCACTTATGTAGAGGTATGTTTCATTCGTGTATGATTCGTCTATTGCAAGGTTACTCAGGTTGTTGTGTTCAAGGAAGTCTTGTAGATTGTTTAGTAATTCTGTTTTATTGACTTGCTGAAGTATATTTCCTGTGAGGTTGTATATCTTTTTGTAAGTGGTCGCAATGCCGTAGTCTGTTTGAGTCGTGGATAACACAAATAGATGCTCGTATGGTACTGGTTTGCCGATCTCCAGGAATACTTTATCTGTTAGAAGAGTTAGAAAGTCATCATTCCAATATCCACTCATCCATCCAGGGGCTCTTACGGTTTTTGACGTTATTGTTAGGTTTCCTTGTGATGTTAATATTGTTATAGGGTAGTCAGCATAGATATCGAGAGTTACAAGGTTTACGATAGTAGTTATATTGATCGAGACTGTTTCTCCAGGGTTTAGGGTTAAGGGTAGTCCTGGACTAGCCTCTAGTATATCTGTTGTACTGTAACCCGCTACGCGTATTTCATTTATTGTCACAGCGTTGTTGCCGTTGTTTGTTATATTAATTGTAACGTTTAGTTTCTCCATGAATTCGTCGTAGTATATTTCGGATGCATCGGCCTCTAGGATTAGTTCACCGTAGGTTCCTGTTGTTTCGCTTCCTCCAGAAGTTGTCGTTGTTAATGGACTACTGGTCGAGGACGTAGTGCTAGCTGATGCTTCGTTTTCATTAGAGCTTTCAGTCTCTGTAGGCACTGTTCCAGCTTCTTCCCCGAGTCCATTTGTTGATTCATTATTGTTAACAGTAGTGTTAGACGTTAGGATTCCTATTCTTTCTCTGAGCTGAGGGAATGTGTACAGTGTCGCTATAGCCAATACCAGGAGTAGAAATAGGACGCCTAAAGCCTTCTTAGCCCCCATACTTCAACAACTCCCTATGTTAATCGTTTCAGCATTTAAGAAAGAAAGTATATATTTATTAAATTGGAACAAAGAGGTTATGATAATCCCGTGTATTTACAAATAGTTTCTGTTATAGTTTCTATCTAAGCTTAAGCCGTATTCTTGGTTCGAATCGGGCGCCTGAACCATTATCTGTTTATTGGCTGCCTTATATGTTATCTAGAATGGAGATGATAAGGAAATGGCGAGATATGCTCTGAAGGTTTCAAAGATCGTCTCTATTCTAAAAGTCATGTTCTATGCTGTTGTTGTGTTTGGATTAGTCACGTATGGTTATGGTCTATATGTATCGAGTAATGATTGGAAGATTACTGTAGATGGGATTCCAATAATAGACTATGTCTCTGGTTCTGAAGTAAAAATAACGACGACTCTTGATATCTATAATCCTTCCAGAAATAATGTAAATCTATATAATGTATGGTACAGTGTTTACATTGACAACTATTATGTTGGAGAGGGATTCATACCGTATGTAATGCTACATCCGGGAAACAATAAAATAAACACATCTATCACAATAGAAATACTCGACCTGCCATGCAATGTTGCTAGGGCACTTTCTAACGATAATACAATTAATATCACGGTAAAAGGATATGCAGTGTTTCAACTAAAACTATACGGAAAGATAAACTACAAGCAGTTAACAGTGTCATTTAATAAGACAGTAAGTAACGTAGAATTCCCCGATGCCCCTCCTGGAGCTAACGAAATGCTGAGGCTTCTCGTAACAGTCTGTGATTCACCACAAGACATAGTTACAATTATTACAAGCACTGGTGGCTCCCAATACCCATTCATTCCATAGTTGCTGATAAGAATGTCATGTTTCGAAACATTCAAAGAGAAGATATATCTGCTATATTTTAGCTACTAGACTACACCTATTTTCCAAGGGGCCTAGGAATGCTAATAGAGTACCCTCATAGATTTGAGCGCTATGGTGCGATAACGATCCATGACATAGTCAAAGTACTGGAGCTAGACTCGTCTAATTATAGAGGTTTCAGAGGGATATATCCTGTTTCCTATGATACTCTAGAGGATTATGCTGCACGAACAGCAATAATAGTACCTGTGAAAAACGAGGATCTATTAACGTTCGAAGGTGTGCTGAGAGCTATTCCTCACGGGTCTCTTGTAATAGTGGTCTCAGCATCACAGAGAAAGCCTGTGGACATCTATAATCATGAGGTCGAACTTGTAAGAGTTATACATGAATCGACTCGGAAAGGTATCCTAATCGTTCACCAGCACGATCCTACGTGGGCCGAAGTGTTAGGGGATACACAGCTTTCAGACATGCTGGGGAAGAATGGAACCGTGAGGAGAGGAAAAGGAGAGGGAATGCTATTAGGGGCATTAATCGCCGCAGGGCTCGGATACAATTACATAGGATTTATCGATAGTGACAATTATGTGCCGGGTAGTGTTCATGAATATAGCTGGATATACTATGCAGGCTTTAGTATGTCGCGTAACCCATATACAATGGTTCGAATAAAGTGGTCATTTAAAGGTAAACTAGCTTCATCCAGCATGTATCTTAGGAGACGCGGAAGAGTCTCTATGGTAACAAACAGCGTTCTAAACTATGCCTTATCCGTTATAAGAAGAGTGGAAACCGATATCATCAATACCGCAAACAGTGGCGAGCATGCTCTATCAACAGAACTAGCATTGAGGCTCAAGTGGGCCGGGGGATTCGCCGTAGAGCCCTTCCAGCTAGTCTACATGCTTGAGAACTGCTATCTGAGCCTAGAAGAGTCATGTGACCTTCTTCCACATGGAGTTAACATATATCAAATAGAGGCACGAAACCCACATATACATGCTGAGAGAGGCGACGAACACATAGTGGATATGATAGCGAAGAGTCTCGGAACAATATATTATTCAAAGTTGAACAATGACAAAGTAAAGGAGAGAATACACAAAGTCCTAAAAGAATATGGGTGGACAAAACCTTTACCCAAAATACGCGTCTACGATCCACGTGGCATCAACGCAGAGAAAATTATCACAAGACTTCTAGCTGAAAGCAGAGACGCATATTTCTTCGAGGCAAAATAATCACCTAACTATCACTCTTAACAGGTTAAGCGAGATTCAAAGGTATCGAGGACGCGGCATAACGGTGGGCAACAATGCATGGAAGACTGATTGTATTTAGTGATATTGATCATACAATGATGTCTAATACAGGGGACCTCGGAGAAGTACCCTACATGATAGATCTCCTAGAGTCCGCAGGGATACCAGTAGTCCTGGTCACTGCTAAGACAATTACAGAAGTAATCAATCTTCAAAGAAACCTAGGGATAAAGAAATGGTTCATAGCAGTAATAGAAAGTGGTGCCGCAATATTTGCTGATCCCGGAATATTACCATACGTATCAGGACACATGAGGCTCGCCGGAAAGGAACTAGAATACGTCGAATTAACA
Organism: Acidilobaceae archaeon; assembly: GCA_027081695.1. Taxonomy (GTDB): domain Archaea; phylum Thermoproteota; class Thermoprotei_A; order Sulfolobales; family Acidilobaceae; genus S143-63. The sequence continues at coordinate 9,786 of JALWJI010000165.1, forward strand.
GCCAAGATGGGTCTTGAGGAAATGGACGATAAAGCGAAAAGAATTCTTAGGGAGAGAAATATAGAATGTAATCCTCCTCTTGTCAACGTATGGGATTTATCCGGCGAAGAGCTCTCCCGAATAACAGGTCTTCCCGTGGAGCAGGCCAAACTTATACCGACGCGTGACTATATGCTTGTTTACTATACTCCCGACATGGAGTGTAAGGAAAAAATCAAGAATATTCTCGAGTCTAGAGGATTCTATGTAGGGCTTGGACGGAATTTCGTCCATATAGGCCTTCATAAAGGAAAAGGCTGGGCAGTCAGGTGGATGATAGAAAACGTACCGAAAATAATGGGGAAAACTAGTATAGGTCTAGGAGATTCCTCCCCCGATATAGATTTCCTAGAAATAGTAGATGTCCCAATAATAATTCCTCACGTGACTGGTCCTAGGATAAGGCTAGCACGGCCTGATTATAGTATTGCACTCTATCCAGCTCCCCGCGGGTGGGTTAGTTCGCTACGAGAATACATTGTTAGGAATTATAGCGGGCCCGTGTTTGTATAGGATTTAAGAAATGAAGTAGGAAAGTCTTTTGATAAACACTATGTTATGTTGCTTAGATATCGCAGGTCGGGCATCCGCCTGCATAGTCTTCGGCTACAGCGACTACTTCTTTTACTTTTCCGCTCCCTAGACGGAGCTTCGTCTTACCCGGGGCATGTCTAGTCTCAATATGTTCTAGAGCTTGTTTTGCTGTCGTTTCGGGGCTTGGCTCGACTGGTTCTTTTACAGGCTCAACGATTAAAGCCGGTAGGTCTTCTGACTCGTTGACGGGCTTCAGGACTTTTCTACCATCTTTAGTATATTCGACTTCTACTTCTCCATATTCTTCGTGGTACTCGATATGTTTGCCGTGGTCTTTTCTTTCTTGATCTTTCTTCTCTTTTTCTTTTAGGCCGAAATAGATTACCTGTTCGCTTTTACTCCTGTCTCTATATACGGTTGTTCCTTTTATTCCAAGCTTCCATGCCAGCAAGTATATTCTCCTTACAGTTTCTATAGGTTCGTCGTGTCTAAGGTTGATAGTCTTGCTTGTTCCAGCATCTATCCATGCCTGCCAAACTGCCTGTTGCAGGAGATGCCATTCGGGATCGACGTCGTGAGCTGTCTTAAAGATTTTTCTTAGAGATCTCGGAATCCACTTGAGGTGTTGTATGCTTCCTGTCTCGGCTACTTCTAAGAACACCTCGGGTTCATCCATTTCTCTTTTTGCTAGTTCTTCTAGGAATAATGGATCTACTTCTATGAACTCGCCTACTGCAACCCTTCTTAAGAACGCTAAGGCGAATAATGGTTCTATGCTAGAGCTGGCTCCTGCTATTATGCTTATGGATCCTGTTGGAGCTATACTTAATAGTGCGGCGTTCCGTAATCCGAATTTCATGGCTTCTTCCTTTACCAGGTTCCAGTCGGTCTTGGGCTTTTTCTCTAGTAGACGTAGTAGTTTTTCACTAGGCTGCGAAAGGAATTCTTTTCTCCCAGTCTCTTTGTATACAATCTTAAGATAATCGTCCGGGCTCTGGTATGGAAGTGTTTCATGTAGCCATCTATATAGTTTTGGATTCCATGCCGGGAAGGATCCTTTCTCCTTCGATAATTCTATGCTTTCCATGTAGG
>JALWJI010000166.1 GCA_027081695.1 Acidilobaceae archaeon
ATGCTACCATATGGATCCTTTGACCTGGAGCAAGATATACTATTGGTGTCTCTGGATACACGGGTTTAACATCTGGATCGCTTATAATTAGATCTGAGGCCTTAATGTATACACCTGTATCCGCATCATCACTTAGCGATCTCTCTAAGAATATCTCGACGAAACAGGACGAATCCTTTTCATCAGCATTCTTGCATTCTTCAGGACTCTTATACTTCTTTAGTGCTTCGTTAGAATCAAATACTATGAGACCAAGCCTATGCGCAATTATCTCGTCTGGTACACCTGTATTATTGTCGTAAAAGTAAGCAAAGTCTATCGCCATAGTAGGTACATGAGATAACACTGTCCTACGCACGCCATTCAGTAGGGATAGATTATAACCCTCAACGTACACTGTAATCCTCTGCTCGTTTAGTGATAGTATTTCGAGGCTTCTCTTCTTTTCCACCAGAAACCACCACAACGAATAACTCTAATTGGAAGATAATAATTGGATGTGTTTTTGGTAAAAAGGCGGCTAGACTCTTCTACCTCTTCTACCGCCTGGTCTCCTTGTTGTATCATGCGGTATCGGTGTTACGTCTTCGATTCTTCCAATAATGAATCCTGCTCTTGCAAGAGCTCTTATAGCGGCTTGGGCCCCCGGACCAGGAGTCTTGGGGCCGTGTCCTCCTGGAGCCCTCACTTTGATATGCACGGCCACTATTCCTCTTGCCATAGCCTGTTGTGCTGCCCTACTTGCAGCGATCATAGCAGCATATGGGCTTGGCTTCTCTCTGTCGGCTCTAACGACCATGCCTCCAGATACTCTTGCTACAGTCTCTGCTCCGGTTAGATCTGTTATATGTACTATTGTGTTGTTGAAGCTGCTATAGATATGGACTACGCCCCATTTGAGGTCTCTTCCAGCAAACGCCATCTTCCTCTCCCCCTAGATCTCTTCACTGTGCTTCTTGCTCTTTATATGGGCTTCCAGGAGCGTACCCGACTAGGTCTTCTTCGTCTCTTCTAACCAGATATCCAGGGCTTGTTATTCGTCTGCCTCCAATGGCTATGTGGCCGTGGACTATTAGTTGTCTTGCATGATATATTGACTTGGCAAGACCCTTTTTGTACACGATTGTCTGTAGTCTTCTCTCAAGTATGTGTTCTGCTGTTAGTCCAAGAATCTCGTCTAGAGTCGCATCTTTTTCGATAAGCCCCATTATGTATAGCTTTTCCAGAAGTACTCGTGTAGCTTTCTCTCGTTCTCCCTCAGGTATTGCAAGGAGGTTTCTTGCACGGTGCCTTAGTTTTCTCGCCATGGTCTCTGCTTTCCAGAGTTCTCTTTTGTTCTTTAACCCGTATTTTCCTACAAGCTCTATTTCTTTTAGGAGTCTTTCTTTAATCCATGGATGTTTTGGTCCTTCCCACTTTTTCCGTGGCTTTCTAGGGTCTCCCATTTCTTATCACCTCTTCTTCTTTACTCCTACTGTCATTCCTAGTCTTCCTGTTGTTCTAGTCCTCTGTCCTCTTACCTTTAGTCCGATTCTGTGTCTTACACCTCTCCAACTGCCTATACGTATTTCTCTCTCTATGTCTCTTCTCGCATGGAATATTAGTTCGGATCCTATCAGGTGTTTATCTTTTCCTGTCTCATAATCTTTTCTACGATTATACATCCATGCTGGAAGTCCTAGTTGTGTAATGTCCCTTACTACCTCTTCTAGTTTCTTTATTTCGGACTCTGTAAGGAATCCAATTCTCATAAACGGGTCCAATCCCAATAGCCTGGTTATTGCAAGCGCCGTAGTATATCCGATACCCTTTATTTCAGATAATCCGTATACGAGTTTTAGTTTTCCATTTATGTCAGTGCCAGCAATTCTGACTATGTATTTGAACTGTCTGTTCTCAGCCACTCGTCTGCACCCGCATACCTCTAGCTACCTTGGTGGGTTTTTGATATCCAGGGGAAATAAAGGGCTATGGTTAGACTCCAGCTTTGCTGCGTAGCTCCTTCACCTTTTCGACTATCTCGTTTACTAGCGATGCTGCTACTCCAGGATCAATTATTGCTGCTGATGCCGCCTGTACCTCTATTCCTGCTGCTTCTCCTAGCTTCTTCTTGCTTGGTACATAGACGTATGGTATCTTTTTCTCGTCGCACAGTATCGGTAGATGTGCTACTATCTCCGGTGGGTCCACGTCTTCTGCTATGATTACTAGTTTTGCTATTCCACGCTCACATGCTTTTGTTGTCTCGTTAGTTCCTTTCTTGACTTTCCCTGATTCACGTGCTTTTCTTACTGCTTCGTATACTTTCTCCGCGAGTTCTTCCGGAACCTCGAACCTCACATAGAATGGCTTGCTCATATTCATCCTCCTCCCCGAACGGGTCGTCTCTCTTCGAACCTTGTTAGTATCGTTGTCGACTATTTAAATATCGCTGTCGGCCATTAAGTGGGAACTTGGAGGGGTGATATTATTGACGTGTTTAGAGGGACTAGGTCCTGGAGAGAAGGCTCCCGAAATAGTTAATGCTATTATCGAGATACCGATGAATAGCAGTGTTAAGTACGAGTTTGACAAGGAAAAATGCCTTGTCGCCGTTGATAGGTTCCTATACACTAGCATGTCTTACCCGTTTAACTACGGCTTTATACCTGGAACACTAGAAGAAGACGGAGACCCAGTAGATATCCTCGTAATAAGTAG
>JALWJI010000167.1 GCA_027081695.1 Acidilobaceae archaeon
AACTATCCCTCTCAGGACTAGAACTATCAAAATTCACAGGAAACACAACAATCGAGACGTCAGACTCCTACATAGTACCGGCTTACGTCGACAAAAACATAGTAGCATCCAGCTTATTCGCAGTACTCACAGCATACCTCCTACCCATATATTACGCTATTAAAAGATACATGAACAATACCTAGAAAACTAGTCCCAACAAGAATACGGCTACCATGATAATCCAAAGAATCCATCATAGTGTTCTCCTAACAAAACACTCCCTTATATAGATCCGAATATTAGAGAGATGGCCCGACGGAACCCCGTCTCATCCCTCCCCCGGTCCCGGGAGCGTCGACGGGGAGAGGCCCCCTTTATCTATTATATTTTCCATCTATCAGAAGAAAATAAGCATTAAAACAACTCAAGGATCACCCATTTATTAATCTTACTATACATGTATATAGTAAATAGAAAGAAATATCTTCTGGTAAATCATACAATTAAATCATACAATATTTAGGGTGATCCTATTTGTTATCTATATATAATGTCTTTCGCTTTTCATTAATATTTTTACTAGTATCGGGTATGTTTGTTTTATTATTAACAATCTCTAGTACTATAAACCTTAAATCCTACTTTGATAATCTGAACTATCACAATCCTGTATATACTAATACCGGTAGGTTACCTTCCGAGAAAATTATATGGAGAGACTATAATTGCGATGGTATTCTGTTAGAAGCTAACGTACATGGTGATCCGGGGCCAGAAAATTTAGCGTTAGTTACCGTAAAATCGTTTATATTGAATTCGTATCCTGATTTATGGCCGCTGATTGAATCTAATATTACCGTGGCTAGATATGATAGTTCTGTAATGGATCTATTCGGGCTAAATGTATATGAGGTATCCTCGAGGCTGAGCTATGTTTATCCCGAGGAGCCTAATATAACGATAATGGTTGATTTATCATTTTATGTTGACGTGCATGGAGAATCCGGGGATATTGTGTCTCTTAGTTTGACTACAGGTAATTATTATAATTCGTCGGTACTAGACAGTCTGGTCGAGAAATATGCTAAGAACGTTAGCAATATACTCTCTAGTACTAAACAGTGGGTTGCTGAGGAGAAGCTAAGCGGTATCAATAACCTGTATACTAGTGTTATGGAAGATATTAACACTTCACTATGGCTACTGGAGTCACATGGCCTAGACTACGAGAAACACTTGTTTAGCGATCCTACTTCGGAAGTAGTTAATGTTGAATATGTCGCGTATAAGAATATTAGTGGTGTAAAATGGTATCTTTACGCTGGGAGCCTTGATAGATTAAACCCTACATTATACCCGGTTAGGATATACCTCGTATATGATCCAGGCAACGGTATACTTATCTATGATAATTATATCAAGGCACTTGTAAAGAAGCATGCTAACATCATAGAACAATACGACTTTACCCCTGCTATCTCCCTAGATAAGGCCCAAGATATAGCAGTTGATAATATAGATGACTCGAACCAAATCCATTTAAACAAGCTTGTACCGGTCCTCATAATACAAGAGGATAAAAGTCTAAGACCATATTATTATCTTGAATACATTAGCTCCTCGGATACTATAGGTTACCGGGTATTTGTAGACGCGATAGATGGCTCCGTTGAGGTGTATAAGGGATACTTGGCTGACTCTAATAGTTCCATTCCTGATACTGATCTAAATAATCTACTAGGTTATAGTATGCCTCTAGGCCTCATGGCTGGATTCGCGACAATTATAGTTGTTTCAGTAGCGTTCATATTAGTAAAACGATACCGTCTCCATTAACATTGTTTTCTGGATCTAGTCAGTGTTCTACGCTAGCATGATTGAATAAATTATTACTAGCCATGGTATTGTGGTCATGTCTACTAGCGACGTTATTAGTGGTATGACTATGTTGTCGGGGTCTAGTCCTATTCTCTGAGATGACCATATTAGGACTAGTACGATTAGTGAGAGTGCTAATAGCATTGTTGTCCATAGGAGGAATGTTGTTTTGAGTATGAATATGTATGTTGCTTGGAGCCCTGCTATTCCTAGAGCTAGGTATCCTATGGTCGAGAGGGTTATCATAGCGGGGATACTTCCTAGGTAGGTTTCTGCTATTATTCTTGGTGTTTTCTTGAGGCTTTCCTCGAATCCCTCTATGTGGAGTATTGTCGATGCTCTCGACGCGTATATTGATATGCTTGCTCCTATGTCCTCCATTAGGCTTGGAACCATGTGGAGCACTCCTATCGCTGCTAGTAGGGTGCTGTAGCCGGCGAAGAACCCTCCTGTGACGCTCTCTATTAGTCCAACAAGGAGAAGAGCTAGTAGGCCCTCTACGATTACTCTTCTATGGTTCCTATTAGTGTAGGCGAGTGCTATCATCACTGCTAGTGTTGCGTAGACTAGGAGGAGTGTTAGGAAAGTGTCAACCCCCCGGTTAACACCAATAAAATAAGATACTATAACCAGTGCCGGAACAGTTGTTATATCACCCAACACCGTTAGGAGAGGAGCCATATAGTTATCAGGGTTAAGCCCAAGCCTAAAACCCGCAACAGCCAGAAGACCAGTTACCGGGAGGAGAACAAGCAATGCGAGAAGAGCTGAAAAACCAGCCGCCGACGCAGTCGTAAAAACCGAGTAGCCAGCAATCAATCCCACTATTATTCCCGCATAGACACTACTCGATAAACCCAAGCACCGTAGTACGTGCGGACTCCCGGTACAATATCTCCTTAACCTTGGGCCTGAGCTGGCCAAGATAGAGGCTAGTCGTGACACGGCTAGCCATACTAGTCGCTATACTCCCGCGGAGCGCTGCGAGACTAGGTATCAGCGCTAGAAGATATGGCTTATCGAGGAGTAATGTCGCGAATACGCTCATGAAGAAAATGTTTAGGGCATCCCCCATATTTGCTCCTAGCAAGCCCCACGCTATCTCTGACACGTGCTTAGCAGACTTCTTCAGCTCCGGGACTATGTTCAATGCTGGTCTACACCACTCTACATCCTCTCCAGCACCGGGATGCCTAGTAGCTCGAGCCCAGAGCCCAACACGTTTCTAACGAGCTCTACGAGGAGGGCCTTACATTCCCGCGCCCCGGGATCTGGCTCTCTTATAACTGTGTCTTTCTGGTACCAGCTATTGAACATGTCGGCTAGCCTCAGTAGATAGACTGCGAGCTGCTCGGGAGCCAAGTCGTCGGCAGCCTTCGCGGCTGTGAGCGGGAATCGGAGTGCTTCGATCAGGAGCCGTCTTCTGTCTGGATCGTTGCATGACTCAGGGCTTATAGCCTCGTAGTCTATTGGACCGTGTTTTCTGAGTATGCTTGAAGCCCTTGCATACGTGTATTGGAGGTAGGGACCGCTGTTCTCTGAGAGGTCTAGGGCTTTCTCAACGCTGAATACTATGGGTTTCGGTGCGCTTGTCTGTATCATTTTAAATCTTATTGCACCGATCGCGATCTTTTCTGCTGTATCGTCTATCCATTCATCTGATTTATCGGAGTTCCTCTTTTTGACCTCTATCCAGGCTGTTGCCTTGAGCTCTTCTAGTATATTGTCTAGTGTTACGATCCTGCCCCGTCTACTGCTGAGTTTCTTGCCGGGCAATGTTACAAGCTCGTAATCATAATGTACTAGGTTAACCGCTTCCCTCACATAGCCTATAGCGGCGAGGGCTAGTCTGAGCTGTAGCTGGGCCAGCCTCTGGTCCGCTCCTATAACATTGTAGACCTTGTCGGCGTTCCATGCCTCGAACTTGTAGATCGTATATGCCATGTCCCTCGTAGTGTAGAGCGTGGTTCCATCACTCCTCCTCAGGATCAGGGGAGGTATCTCGAAGCCCCTAGGCAACTTGAAGTGTTTCCTCAGTTCGGGGTCCCTCGATAAGACCTCCTTTACAAACCTAGGTATATCTATGGCCTCAGCTCCCTTATACCACGTGAAGTACTTTGACTTCTTAGCCTCCTCTATGAGCCGTCCTACCCTGCTACTCCATACAAGATCACTTTCCCAATCCCAGGCGTCGAACGATACATTCATCCTGTCGAGCGTTGCTTGTATTCCTGCTAGCGCTGTCTCGGCCACGCGTCTCACGAGGCTCTTCTCCGGCTCTTCTCCACGCTCATACCTCACCATTAGCTCTGAGATTTCTTTCTCTGGATCCTCTACTCTCCCTATATGTTCTAGGAGCCTGTCAAAGTATTCGCGTGGACCTTTCTCCTCTAGATCTTTTAAGACCAGGAGGAGATCGTCTAGTTTATCTCTTAGAGAATTGTCCCCGCTCTCTTCGATCTCCTTCTTCAGCATTTTCACGTCTACTAATGTGTGTGTTACTGCGTAGATCCATCCTATGAATTCATCCGGCTTTATGCCCCTCTTCTCGGCCTCCTCTAGGGGGTCTATGCCGAGGATCCTTACACCGTAGGCGGCGACTGCTACTTGTTTTCCTACGTCGTCTACATAGAACCTTGTATTCACGTGGTGGCCTCTCGCCCTTAGGAGCCTGGAGAGGGTATCGCCTATCGTTGCGTTCCTTGCATGGCCCATGTGCATTGGATGTATTGGGTTGGCACTGGTGTGCTCGACGACTAGTCTTTGGGGATTCTCTGTCTTAGGCAGTTCTAGCCTTTGATACTCTTTCAGCATGTTGGCTACGTGCTTGATTGCTCTCTCGGCAAGTATCTTTATGTTGATGTAGGCTCCTGCCCTGGACACTTCTGCATAGTCTATTCCTTCTTCCTCTAGCTTGTCGGTGATCGCCTGGATTAACTCGTCAACCGTAGCTACTCCTCGTTTCTCGTATCGAACGGCGGGGAAGCTTAGATCTCCTAGTTCTTCTCTGGGAGGCTTTCCTATTAGGTAGAATATCTTCTGTTTGTCTTCTCCCACCTTCTCTGCTATCGCGCTTGTAACGGCCTCAACCAGTCTTGTATAAGGATCCTTTGCCATCGCCAATTCAGTGTCACCGTTATACTGCTTGAACCCATCAAGCATGAATGCATCGTGATTAATATTATTGCTTACCCTCGGGGACACCCTGTCTATGCACTATGTATAAATCTCCAACAATGACTATTAGATAGAAAAGGGTGCAGGTATTATGCCATCAATAGAGCTTAGAAGAGTAGACAAGTACATGTGGACCATACCTAAAGGAGCAAAACCATGCATGAGGGTGCCAAGCATAATCTATGCAGACGACTTCCTCATAGAGAAAATGAAACAAGACATGACCCTAGTCCAAGCCGCGAACGTAGCATGCCTCCACGGCATCCAAAAATACAGCCTAGTCATGCCAGACGGACACCAAGGATACGGGTTCCCCATAGGCGGCGTAGCAGCAATGGCCATAGACGAGAACGGAGTAATAAGCCCAGGAGGAGTCGGCTACGACATCAACTGTGGAGTAAGACTAATACGTACTGATCTCACGATAAACGAGGTCAAACCAATAATAAAACAACTAGTCGACGCACTATTCTACAACGTTCCAAGCGGCCTGGGAAGCACCGGAAAGGTAAGGCTTAGTGTAAATGAACTAGACAGGGTGCTTGAGGAAGGCGTACAATGGGCGGTGAGCAAGGGCTATGGATGGGCCGATGACCCAGAGTATCTAGAGGAGAGAGGTAGCTGGAGCCTCGCAGACGCATCAAAGGTAAGCCATAGAGCAAAGAGGCGCGGAAGCGCGCAGCTAGGCACTCTTGGCAGCGGAAACCACTTCCTCGAGGTACAGGTTGTCGACAAAGTATTCGACGAGAAGCTAGCCAAGGCAATGGGCCTATTCGAGGGCCAGATAACAGTGATGATACACACTGGAAGCAGAGGACTCGGCCACCAGGTCGCAAGCGACTATCTCCAGATAATGGAGCGAGCCATGAGGAAATACGGGACCATACCACCAGACAGAGAGCTCGCAAGCGTACCATTCAACACTCCCGAAGCCCAAGACTACATCAAGGCAATGGCGGCAGCAGCAAACTTCGCGTGGACAAACAGACAACTAATCACACACTGGACAAGAGAAGCCTTCAAGAAAGTCCTAAAGAAAGACCCAGACCAGCTAGGAATGAGGATAGTATACGACGTAGCACACAACATAGCCAAGCTAGAAGAACACATTGTAGACGGAAAACGCCGGAAACTAATAGTACACAGGAAAGGAGCAACAAGAGCGTTCCCACCAGGACACCCCGAGATACCAGCCGCCTACCGCGAAATAGGACAACCAGTACTAATCCCTGGAAGCATGGGAACAGCAAGCTACGTACTAGCAGGAACAACAGAGGGCTGGAAGAGCTGGTACACGGCGCCACACGGAGCAGGCAGATGGATGAGCAGAGCCGCCGCAAAAAGAACAAAACACTACAGCGAAGTACTCCGCGAGCTCCAAATAAAAGGCATCTACATCAGAGCAAGCAACAGAGCAACAGTAGTCGAAGAAATGCCAGAAGCATACAAAGACGTAGACAGAGTAGCCAAGGTCGCACACGAAGTAGGAATAGGAAAACTAGTAGCAAGACTCAGACCACTAGGCGTAACAAAAGGCTAAACTAGCAATACTTTCCAGCAAACGCACAACTAATACTACATACCCTGTTTTACTAGAGATATGTCACAGCATCACACTATCTAGAATGATGCTAAGGATTTCTCTTTATCCTTAAACTGATTAAGGTATATCCAGCAACAACTTGGCCCATAAAGAGGTAGTGGATTAATCTAAAAAATACAGATAATTATCATGTTTCTCCATGAAGTTAATTGGTTATACGTATATCATAGAACTTGTTAGGGAAATTAGAAAGTAATACTAAGAATTTTTCTCGGATATTACGAAGGAACTGACATCTAAGATACAATAAGACTATGTATTAAATTCTTTAAAAATCCATTCAATTCCTATACAACACCTAATCCTCCTGCAGGTTGTTTTTAGATTCTCTTAAAGTCATAGGATCCCAGCCGAATTTAGTAGCAAAAACTATGCTTAGAGAATAAATTAAGAATCTCGAAAACATTAATAAATCATGGTGAAAAAATGCCGACTACTATCAAGCTAAGACTTTCAAAGAATGCTATAAGGAAACTGTTCGGAGCAGAGAAGACAAGTATATCCAAGGACCTCAAAGACGTACTTAACAAGTACTCAGAGAAGGTTAATGATGACGCTCTTAAAGACTTCATAAGAGAAAGGAGGTAGCTTAGAATATTGAATATTGTTATTGATGTATCAGTTTTCATTGATAGGCTTTTCATATATAGCGAAGAACGTAGCATAAGAGCAAAGAACCTATTCACACTTATAGACAATAAATTCCTTAGCATATTTGAGCCTCAAGTTTTCGGCATAGAACTCATCTCTCCAACTAGCTCGCAGAAAACCAAGAAAAATCGCCTTAAAACTTTACTCCGAGATAATTGATAAAGTTATAATTGTTGAAGATATAGACTACGAGCTACTCCTAGATATAGCTTTATTGACAGGATGTAGAGCCATAGATACGTATTATATAGCTACAACCAGCATAGTTTCCGGTATACTCGTAAGCGCTGACAAGACGATGATCGAAAATGCGAAAAAGTATGGAGTAGAAGCATACTACATCCATGACACAAACGACTACAATAAACTAATATCAAAAATCAGCTAAAACATCTCATCTAAGATTATCACCCACGAGAATATGTAAAGGCACACAGAGTACACCCTTTCGTAGTCATGATAATAATACCGGTAATGTTGACGAAATAGATAATAAAATGCGAATTTAATCTTTTGGCACCATTTCTACGCTGATATTATCATATTACTTTATTAATGTTTGATAGAAGTTCTGCGTAGCTTTGTGTTGTTGGTTGTCCTTTTATTTCTAGGGTTTCTACTGTTTTAAAGAGTGTTTCTGTGCTTGTTGCTTCTGGGTATAGTTCTAGTTCGATGTAGCATCCTAGTTGTTCTACTTGGTCTAGTGTTATTAGGGTTTCCTTGTACCTGTAGTATTCTCGTTGTTTCTTTACTGTTATTGCTATTTTGAATCCTAGCTTGTATAGTAAGTTTAGGATGTTCTCGTCGTGTACTTCTACGTTTATTTCTTCTCTTTCTTTTATTGTTTTCCCGGTTCTTGGGCCTTTGTATGTTAGTGTTTCTATTTTTCCGTTTGTTATTCTTACTCGTAGGGCTTCGTCTGCTTTTCGGAGGTCTCGGCATGGATGTTGGAGGTAGTGGTCTGTTTCATGCTGGGTTTTTAGGTGTATTGCTCCTGCTTGTTCTAGTTTTTTCTTGATTGTTTCTAGGTCTTTGCAGTCTATCTTGTATTTTATTTCTTTCTCGACTGGCATGGTTAGTTGTCCCTTGGTATGAAGAGAATTCTCCGCCGTATATAGGATTGTGTGGGGAGTTTATTGTTGTTTTCTTGGGGAGGAAAAGAGGTATGCGGTGTAAGGGTCTCTGGTGTGGGGCTGGTCTTGGCTAGCCTAGGCTTAGTTTTTTGAGTTCTCTGGCTAGTCTCTCGTATCTTCTTATGTCTTCTTGTGTTAGGCTTGGCTGTATCTTCTTTAGTGCTTGTTCGAAGTGTTTCATGTGTACGGGGCCTACTTCGAGTTTTTCTCTTAGCTTGATCATTACTGCTTCTCTTACTACTGCTTCGATGTCTGCGCCTGTGTATCCTTCTGTCATTTCTGCTAGTTTGTCTAGGTCTACGTCGTCTGCTAGTGGTACTTTCCTGGTGTGTATCTTGAAGATTTCTTTTCTTGCTTCCTTGTCTGGCGGTGGCACGTATATGAGTCTGTCGAATCTGCCTGGTCTTAGTAGTGCTGGGTCTATTATGTCTGGCCTGTTGGTTGCTGCGATTACTACGACGTTTTGTAGTGGCTGTATTCCGTCCATTTCTGTTAGTAGCTGGTTCACGATTCTGTCTGTTACTCCGCTTGTGTCGTGTCTTAGTCCTCTCGCCGGGGCTATTGCGTCTATTTCGTCGAAGAAGACTATTGTGGGTGCTACTTGTCTTGCTCTTTCGAAGATCTTGCGTATTGCTTTTTCGCTTTCTCCTACCCATTTGCTTAGTATTTCTGGTCCTCTGACAGCGATAAAGTTAGCGCCACTCTCGGTAGCGGCGGCCTTGGCTAGCAGGGTTTTACCGGTGCCTGGAGGGCCGAAGAGTAGTATTCCTTTGGGTGGCCTTATTCCCATTTCTTCGAATATCTTGGGGTACTTGAGTGGCCATTCTACGGCTTCTATTAGTTCTTGTTTCTGTTCTTTGAGGTCTCCGATATCGTCCCATCTTACCTCGGGTACCTCTATGAATATCTCTCGTATTAGTGTCGGCCTGACGAGTTTCATTGCCTCTATGAAGTCCTTCATGGTTACTTTGAGCTGTTTTAGTATGCTTGTCGGGATCACGTCCTTGGTCAGGTCTATTTTCTCTTGTTTAATGAATCTTCTGAGAGCCGCCATTGCTGCTTCTTTCGCGAGAGCAGCTAGGTCGGCTCCTGTGTAGCCGTGGGTCATTTCCGCAATTTTCTCTAGGTCTACGTCTTCTGCTAGCGGCATGTTCCTGGTGTGTACTTTTAGGATTTCTACTCTTGCACGCTTGTCGGGTGGCCGTATCTCGATCTCTCTGTCGAATCTTCCGGGTCTTCTTAGGGCTGGGTCTACTGCGTCTGGCCTGTTTGTTGCTCCTATTACTATTACTCTTCCTCTTTCTTTGAGACCGTCCATTAGTGTTAGGAGCTGTGCTACTACTCGTTTCTCTACTTCTCCGGTTACCTCCTCTCTCTTGGGGGCTATTGCGTCTATTTCGTCGATGAATATTATGCTGGGCGCGTTTTCCTCGGCTTCTTTGAATATTTCTCTTAGTCTTTGCTCGCTCTCACCATAGAACTTGCTCATTATCTCTGGGCCGTTTATTGTTATGAAGTAGGCTCCTATCTCGTTAGCCAGTGCCTTGGCTAGCAGGGTTTTACCGGTGCCTGGAGGACCGTATAGTAGGATTCCTTTCGGCGGCTCTATTCCTAGGTGTTTGAACAGCTCAGGGTGCTTCATTGGGAGCTCTACTATTTCTCTTATCCTTTCTTTGGCTTCTTCTAGGTCTCCTATGTCTTCCCATGTTACCTTGGGTACTCCTCTGGTTCTTGCGATTTCTTCTTGTTTGACTGGTTTCTCTCTTATCTCTACTTCTGTGGCGTTAGTCACGTAGACTATCTGTGCTGGCTGCGTGGATACTACTGCTAGGGGTATTCCCTCGAAGACCGGTATTATGACTATCTCTCCCCGGGCGATAGGCTTCCTGAGGAGGACCTCTTTTACATATGCTACGAAGTCGGGGCCGAACCGTATTGGCTGTACTGGTGCTAGTACGACTTTCTTCGCTGGCTCTACCTTTTCAGCTTTCTCCACTGTTACAGTGTCTCCTATGCTTACGCCTATGGCCGAGCGCAGGTAACCGTCCATCCTAATGATATCTTTGCCCTCGTCTTCTGGACGAAGAGGCCATACGACTGCAACTGCGTCGCCATCTTTTCCTTCTATCTTTATGAAGTCTCCAGTGCTAACGCCTAGCTCTCTCATCGTAGATCTGCTTATCCTTGCTATCTTCCTACCTACATCTTTTGGATATGCCTCTGCTACTTTCAATGTAACCGTCATGGTAAATCACCTCTACTTCCATTCACCGAATCCTTTGAATATAATTGTCCATGGGGCTATAAATGATTGGTATAGGAATTGAAGAATTAAACATTATCAATAGTGTTCTAATAATATGATTAAAAGTAATACTAGAGGAAAATATAACGATCTAGGAATAGATCTAAGTCAATAATAGTCTTTTGTTAGGTAAAGGGCTCAGGCCCGCGCGGCGACCTCATTCCTTTATGCAATGAAAGGTCGGCCCTGCTAAAGCCCAATCACAGCCCACTAACTATATCTTACTTCTGAGCAATATAGCCCTGTTCCTCCCCGAGCTAGCGGACCGTATTATCACGAGACTTCTTCTGTGCAGACCTGTAAAAATGCAAATAGTTTTTTCCTTTTTAGGTTCCTCTATGGTTACTTGGTGCAAACTATTGGCTGAGAGAGTGAAGATCGCAATAGTGGTGTCAGAGTTCAACTATGATGTCACCAAGATAATGTTGGAGAAAGCTGTTAGCCACGCACACTTCCTCGACGCTGACCCTGTCATCATCTATAAGGTTCCTGGAACCTATGATTCGCCCTTTGC
>JALWJI010000168.1 GCA_027081695.1 Acidilobaceae archaeon
GTCTCCGTCGCCCTTCACCTCTCCTAATTGTACGGGGCCACCATGCTTTATTTCTAAGCAATAGCACTAGTGGCGGTGTGAGAAGTACGCTGGCGTAGAGTCCTGCTAGTAGCACGCCTAGTACTAGTGCGACACCCATTTGTGATAATCCGGGTGTGCTTGTGGCTGCTAGTCCTATGTATGCACCTGCCATTATTGTCGCCAGGCCTAGTACTATTGGGGTTGCGTGGGCTAGGCTTGCTTTTATAGCTTGGGATCCGCATTCTTTTTCGCATTCTTCTCTTAGCCTTGCTAGGTAGAAGCTGTTGTAGTCCATTCCTACTCCTAGTATTGCTGTGAAGACTATGACTGGTAGGTACCAGAGCACGTCGATTCCTATTATCTTGGAATATATTACTATCGTTATTGCGCTGGCAGTGTAGGCTGCTAATACTACTGAGAGTATTGCTGCTATCGCGGTTAATAGGCCTCCATATGCTATCAGCATTGTTAGGAACATTAGTGTTATAGCTACCGGGTATACCTTGTTGTAGAAGACGTCGTTTATCAGGTTTTTCAGATCTAGGTTTACAGCGCTCATTCCGCCTACTAGTGATCCTGGGTCAACCTGGTGTGCTAGGTCTCGTATTTGTTCTGCGCACTGGATTCCTTCATAGGATAATGGGTTCACGGACATGTATGCTCTTACTAGTCTTCCGTTGTATTCTTCGGGTACTATTACCTTGGCTACGCATGAGAGCTGTGATATAGACTGGTTTATGGCCTCTGCTTTGTCCGGTGATGATGTTACTATGTATACTGGGTATAGTACTCCTGGGTCATAGTAGGTGTTTATGATCTCGTTGGTTTTCGCTGTCTCACTGTCACGTGGTAGGTTCAATGACATATCGTAGCTTCCAGTGAATCCTGCCATTACTGTGTAGGCGCCTATTGCAAGTAGTAGGACTATTGCTAGTGGTACTATCTTTGTTTTTACGAGTGGGTAGAGTACTCGTGCTGTCCTCGAGTCTTCGTGTGTCTTTTCTCTTGGGTGTCTTGGCCACCAGAACCAGTCTTTTCCTCCAACTATGGCTAGGAGTGCTGGTATGAAGGTTATGCTGGCTATCATTACTCCTAGTATTGCTAGTGGAGCGTTTCCTCCTATGCTTGAGAGGAATGGGAAGTCGCTGGCTAGGAGCATGCTTCCGAAGCCTATTGTCGCTGTTAGTGCTCCTGCTAGTACAGGTTTCCAGCTCTTTGAGAATGCTTCTGCCGCCGCCTCTCTTGCGTCTGGGTTCTTTGCGTATGCTTCTCGGAACCTCTTTGATACGTATGCTGCATAGTCGATTCCGAGTCCTAGGCCTGTGGTGTACATTATTGTACGGGAGTGTGTGGTTACGTCTACTATTCCAGCTTTTGCTAGGAATACCGCGGCTGCTAGTCCTAGCATGAGGCCGAATCCTATTCCTATGAATGGTAGGATTACTGCGGCTATGCTTTCCAGTACTAGGGCTAGTATGATGAGTACTAGTACCATGCTTATTCTATCGGATCTCTGTATGTCTCGTAGTGCTCCTTCTCTTATCTCGTGCTCCATGTACATTGTTCCTCCTAGGTGTATCTCTGGACTGTAGCCTGCTTCTCGGAGAATGGTTTCGAGTCTGGCGCTTATGTTCTTGAATTCTTCTATGTTGTTTGTTGTGGCGTTTTCTGGAGTGTATGCTACTAGGAATCCTTGAAGGTCTTTTTGGACTAGTAGGCCTTTTATCTCCTCGATTATATCATCGAATGCTCGTGGTAGAAGGTTCCTTGTTAGTTTAGCGGCTTCCTCCTCGATGGATGATTCTCCTTTATAGACTAGGATGGCCGCGTTTACGATTTCTTGTGCGTCCTGCTCTGTCATGTTTGCTTGTTCTGCTATTGATGGAGCTAGGAGCTCTGGTAGTTTTGATAATAGCGTTTCGTTGTCTACTCCTAGTAGGCCGCTTCTGTATAATAGTTCTAGGGTGGCTACGGCCTGGTCTCCCATCATGTTTGCCGTTATTATCCTCATAACCGTGTAGGTCTCGTTCTCTATGGATGTAGCGTTCTGTTGTAGCCATGCTATGGCTTCTGGTGTTAGTGTTGCATTTGATTGTTTTAGGGATATTACTGCCGCAAGATAAGTGGCGTTCGCTGGATCCGCTAGTAGTCCTTGTCCTTCGGGGTCGTTTTCTATTATTATTTGTGTTATTTGATTCATCATTTCTGTTATGTTTATCTGGGGAGGAATCATGTCTGTGGGTATTTGTTCCTGTGATGAGGATGCTATGATTGTTATTATGGTGGTGGGCTGGACGTCCCCTGTTATTATTTCTTGTACGAGCTCGTCTACTAGTGGTGACTCATTTAGCCCCTGAGATAGTAGAAGTGTTTTGATTGTAGTGTAGAGTATCTCACTACTATATGTCTGGTTGCAGGAGTATTGTTCTGTCAGGTTTTGGACTATGTAGAGTATCTGTGTTTGTTCTGCGGGTAGGAATTGTTTTAGAGCTTGTGTTATGTAGCCGGGTAGTGTTTGTTGTGTCTGCTGAACTATCTGGTCTACTTCCTGGTAAAGGGCTAGTTGCCCCTGACCTATTCCTCCAGGAGAGGATGTTACTAGTTGTTTTAGGTCTGGGCTCTGTGATAGGCTTATTTCTAGAGCTTGTACTGTTACGTTGTAGATTGGTAGTAGGGATTGTAGCTGGTCTTGTGGTATCTGGGATTGTAGCTGCTGGAGTACTAGGTCTGACGCTAGGTTTAGTGCGGCTGTGTTTGTGAAGTTGGCTGGGCCACCTATTGATAGTACGTAATAGTATACTGCTTGTACTAGGTCTGGTTGTACTGGTGGTATTCCGTAGACTGTTAAGTTTGTGGCGTTTACGACTGTGACTATGTCTTGTTGAGTTAGGTTTAGTGTCTGGTATGCGTTGGTTTGTGTTTCTAGTATGGCTTCTGTTCTTATGATGTCTGCTGTGGTATATGCTAGTGCTGGCAGGAATTCGTTGCATGCCGTGAGATATCCTTGTATGGTGTTGTTTATTTCGGGTACTTGCTGCGATAGTGTCAAGGATGCTTGATATAGCTGGCTGTAGCCGGTGTCTAGTCCTATGATTATCTGGCTTGTAACGTTTATCCCTGTATAGGTGTTTTTGTATGCCTCATTAAGCATAATTGAACCGTTTACTGCTTGTAATGTACCGTTTATTGCTTGGACCATGCCTTCTTTTATCTGATTTTCAACTTGGTAGACTATGTTTATCCATGATATTAGTGAGTCGTTTGTCTCGTTTTCTAGGGAGATATATGGTTCTTTTAGCCTATAGTAGGTATCTAGGGATACCGGGACTCCTTGTACTGCTATGAGATAGTCTGGTTCCATGGTTTTGTTTACTGCGTATTGTTGCGTGAGGTTTTGGAGCATGTTTTCTGCTTTTACGCTTTCGACTGTTTCTGGTAGGAAGGATTCTGTCTCAGTGAGTACGACGTCGTTTATCTGTGCTGCGTAGTTTGCTAGAAGCGCAATTATTATGATCCATGCTATTATTATTGCCCATGGCTTGTCTCTTATGACACCCTTCAACATATCTCGTACACCGAGACATATCAAACATCGATAACAATATATAAAGATTCAATACAGACAACCCTATCCAAAACCCTACCATAAATAAAATATAGTCCCGATCTACTTCCAGCCGAACTCCCCCACAAGAGGAACAAACAAAACCTCAAGATCCCTACGAATCCTCACGCCATCCCGCCCTTTCTCGACAACAACAAGATACTGGTCCCAGTAACTCCCAACAGGAATAACCATCCTACCGCCAACAGCCAATTGTTTCAATAAAGGCTCCGGTATTTCGGGAGCCGATGCAGACACTAGAATCCTATCAAACGGGGCAAATTCAGGAAGTCCCCTTGAACCGTCCCCAATAATAATAGTTACTCTATCAGAATAACCTGTCCTCTCAAGATTCCTTCTGGCAAATTCGGCCAGCTCAGGGATCCTTTCTATAGCATACACATGACCTTTTGGACCTTCATCTGTGGACGGAGCTACTATTTCTGCTAGAACTGCTGCTGCATAACCGCTACCTGCCCCGACCTCAAGGACTTTGTCGCCCGGCATGGGGTCAAGTAACTCGATCATATAGGCGACAATACTGGGAGCGCTTATCGTCTGTCCATGTCCTATAGGCAGGGGTCTATCTTCATATGCTAGATCCTTGTAGGGGTCTGGTACAAATTCTTCTCTTGGAACAGCGAGCATTGCCCTATATACTTTCTCTGACCGGATATATCCTTGATTTCTCAGTTCTTCTACTAGGCGTATTCTCATTAACTCATACTTGTCGTATTCTGACATCTCTTTATTAACACCCATAATATGATATAATAGCAATGAGAAGATATTATGCTATAGAAAAGCATTGTGATTCGGGCTATCCAGTACTAGATGTTACTAGGGGAGGATAATAGAGATGCCAGACGTGCTTGGAGAGTTGAAGTCTCTGACAGATAATTTAAACAAAATGATAAAGGGACTGGGTATATACGCAGTTTACTATGCAATAGCATCTATTATCCTGCCCTTCGTATTTCTCCAGCTATTTGTAATGAAGATCAGTGGTTTAACACTTGTTGAAGCCGTTTCAAATATTGATCCTAGGCTAGTAATGGTGTATGTATTCGCCGTGATGCTGGGCCTGGCTTCAGACCTTGTATTATTAATAACAAGCCTGAGAATGACTAAGTACTCTGCTGTCTTTAGGAGAGGTGTCCTAGCATCACAAATTCTCCTCACAAGTTTGGGGGCCCAACTTGTAGGGGCTCTTCTCATCGTTAGCTATTTTATAAATCCCCATGGTCTTAAGGCAACTATAGGACTCGCTCTTCTGTCGGGAGGCTTAGTTACTATCATAGCATATTCGTACACTATGTACAACCTGTTGCGGGAGATGGATCGTGTCATACCTAGAATGAATGCTGGCTCGGAGGCTGGGAGACTATTTCTCTTCCACTTTATACCTGTACTAGGAGTTCTGCTCTTAATGTTATCAGTCTTCGTGCTCTATATTGGTTATAGGAATGTATCTGAATCCCTTATAGCTAGCACCGGAGAAAATACAACTTCATAGCAGGGCTATACATTACATTACTTATCCCATTTGTTTTCTAGATTCATCATATTTCCTCATCGATAATATATAGTTAGTTATATGTTATTCTAGAATATATTTAGTATATTATTGATTAATAAACCAAATACTAAAATAATCAAAACATCATATAATTACATAATGGTGATTCCTATGGCTGAACAAAAGCCACAGATAAACAATGCAGAAGAAGAGCTTAGAACACTTTTTGGACAAGCCGAGAGCCTGAGGCAACAGATAGCAACAATAGATGCTACAATACTGGATCTAGCAACAGTAATAGAAACACTAGACTATATAAAGAACCACGGAAATGAGAAAATAGTACTAGTACCTATCGGAGCAGGTAACTTTATCAGGGCAAAGATCATCGACACAGAGCACGTAATCATGGGCGTAGGAGGAAGACTAAGCATAGAAGCAAACATCGATGACGCCCGTAACCTTATAAACCAGAGAATACAGGCCCTCGAGCAGCTAAGACTAGATCTAAGGAGAAAACTAGAAGAAATCAACGCAAGAATAAGCGAGCTCATCGAGAAAATACAGGGTCAGCAAACCGAGAACCAGTAATTTTTCCTATCTCATAGTACTGGTCAAAAAAGATGATGACGTGTCATAGTCTCCGGTTTAATAACTCTTCATTCCGTCCATGCACTAGACATTGTCCCTTGTATTTGCCATGGTTATTCCATAGGGTGGTGATAGGATGGGCAGGACGCTTGAAGATCTTGCGAAGGAGAAAATAAGCGAGCTGGAAGAAGCGTTGAAACTCATAAAAAACGAAAAGATCAGGCGAATATATCTTAGGTTTTCAGGAGATATCCTTATAGAAGTAACAAAAGACGAAGCAATAGAATACTTAGAAAAGGAGATTTCAAAGTATCTATCACTCATTAAGCCGAAGGAACCGGAATAACCTATTTTATGCCACGATATCTTACGGTTATAAAATCGAGTCCAGCGAGCCTTACTGCTTCTTGGAGTGTATAATCATCTGTTGCAACAAGGACTCTGCTCTCTGGACACATTTCTCTTATAGATATGGCTAGTGCTAGAACCGACAAGTCAGTATTGCTTAGTCTGTTTAGTCTCCTCTTCCTAATGGCTAGGCTTCTTGCCTTCATAAACGAGTCTGAGTCCACGCTTAAGATATCTAGTCTTTGAGTTTCTAGCATCATTGATAGTAGCTCTCTCGATTCGCGATCAATAACTTCATGGACTACTTGTTCAGTTGTAACATGTTTTGCCGGTAGACTCATTGGTAGACCTGCTAGGATCGCACCTGTATCATTCACTACTATTAATGGTTGACACTTATTCTCCATACTGGTTGGCACCCACGTATTGTATCTGGTCGATATCATGGAGTCTTAAGGGTCATATTGTTTAGTGTAGTTACTAGGAGTTTGGAGCAGTAATCAATAAAAAGTGCTTTGAGTATGAAGAGGAAAAATATTTGTGTAGTATATTGGTTTTGATATTATGGTTTTACTCCTCTTATTGCTAGGACTATTCCTGCTATTGCTGCTACTAGGGCTACTCCTCCTACTCTGACTCCTGTGCTGGCTGTGCCCTGTGTTTCTTCTAGTTGGCTGCTTAGCTGTGTTACGTTCTGCTCTAGTAGGCTCTGTAGCTGTGATAGTTGGTCTAGTATGTTGTTTTCTGCCTGTGATATCTGTGCTGAGAGATCGTCTAGCTTAACTAGTATCTGTCCGCTTGTTGTGTTTATGAGCGCGTAGATGTTGCCGGCCTCGTCCTGGATTAGTCCTTGGAGGCTACCGTTAAGGTTGTTTATTAGGTTTTGTAGGTTGTTTGTGCTTGTAGCTATTAGGTTCTGGACGTTGTCTAGCTTGTAGAGTACTTGGTTGGAGTTGTTTGAGACGAGTGCATAGATGTTGCCGGCTTCGTCGGCTATTATGCTTGTTATGCTCATGTTCATCGACTGGATCATGTATAGTATGTCTTCTAGGGAGGCATTTCCTACGGATCCATATATTCCTTCGACTAGGCTTTCTACATAGACTTTTGACTTTGCTAGTGTTGAGCCGTCGAGTCCTACAATTTTCATGCAGTGCTCTCCGCTCGCTACGAATGGTACGTTTACCGTGGTGAGTATTTGGCCGTTAGCATCTGATCTGAGTATGCTTATGAAATTGCCGTCTATGTATAGGTAGACCATTTGTTCTTTCTCGAGTCCTGTCGCGTTGATCTCTAGTGTACCTGGTGAGGTTGTGTTCATTGGTGTTAACTCGAGTTTTGCCATTATTGTTAGTGATGCATATGTCCTATAGATCTCGTCGCCTCCTATGAATGCTACTGAATGTTTGCCACCTGGTAATAGTGGGACTGTGAAGGTTACTGTGGCAGTTCCGTTTCTATCTGTTGTAACACTTAGTAGGTATTCTCCGTCCACGTAGACGTTTACCTGGTAATCTGCTGGTAGATCTGAGAGTTGGAATTCTACTGTTTCACCTACGGTTGCGTTTACTTCTGACGGTGTTACGTTGAAGGTCTTTGCGGCTGCCCATTTGACTGCGTTCAGGAATATGTTGTATGCGTCGGGGGTCCAGAATGCTATGTCTTGGTATTCTTCGGGTGCCCAGCTTGCTAATAGTATGATCTTTGCTCCATTGTCTAGTACTTTGTAGGCTATTGCATCACCTGGGATTGATCCGTCGCCTAGCATTAGTTTGGCTAAGGTTGTTCCGCTGAACCCTGAGAATGCCGCGTAGTCTGTGCCCCAGCCTCCTGGGTTGGCTTCTAGTATCTTTACTATGTCTCCTACATTGTAGCCTTCAAATAATGGGCTGGCTTCTGTTATCTGGATGTATATTTCTCCATAGAAGTCGCCTACTATTCTTCCGGAGGGATCTGAGAGGTAGTTGTACATTGCGTTTATACCGTAGCCGAATAGGTCTGGGTACCATGGACTGCTCCACTGATCCATGAATATCACGCTTATGCCGGTGTCGTTTATGGCGTTCCATACAGCGTAGAACTCATCGTATGATGGGAACGGTGCATAGTAGTAGCCTGCCCATATTCCTGCGTTGAAGAATCCACTGTAGAGGGCTTCGGCGAAGGAGTACGGGTCGTTGAAGTCTTCTGCGTACCATCCTAGTTGGTCTTGTATTATGGTCTTGAGCTCTCCTTGGTAGTCGTATAGGATCGCTATTCTTGGCACGTACTGGAGTACTATTTGTCCTACCTGTGTAGTCTCGTTGACTTGTACAGTCACGTTTACGTATGCTGTCTTATAGCCGGGCATTGATATTTCTAGAGTGTAGTTGCCTGATGGTAGCCAGAACTTGAAGTATCCTCCCGTACCGGCGTAGACTTCAATTGGTGTTCCTAGGACTGAAATCTTGGCCCCTGCTAGTAGAGCATTGTCGCTTCCGGCGATTGTTCCTTCTACGTATCCGTATGGCAGCCTGTCGAGGAGTATTGTGATGTTTGTGTATAGTGATGGCTCCACTGTTGATTGTGCTAGTTTTTGTAGGCTTGTGATTATACTTGCAGGCAGTGGCTTGTTTGGCGTGGTTGTGGGTCTGGTAGCTATTGCGTAGGCTACTGCGTTCATTAGGACAAGCTCTGTGTTGTTGCTGTATAATCCGTCGCTTCCAGGCTCAATGTACTGCATCCAGTAAGATTCTCCGAAGCTGGCCATGTATATCCATGTCGTGCCTCCTGGCGTTGTCCATATTGCTATGGATGTTCCGTTTACGCCATAGTAGTCGTCTACTATTTCTGCTAGTGGTGTGACTGGAACGCTTGTGTTCCAATCATATACTACGTAGTCTGCATAGGAGCTGAGATTAAGGTCGGCTAGGTAGAACCATGTATCATTATCTGGTACCACACCATCGAATATTGGATGAGATGGTACCAGCATGTTTACTCGTACATATTCGGCTGATGGATAGTCGTAGGATTTTGCTATAGGTGCTGGATATCCGGCGCTGACTATATCATTGGAGTAGAGGTAGAGCGCGTCAATTGCAGTTGTTCCTGAGAAGCTTGTAGCCAAGAATATTAGTGGTGTGTTTGTGAAGTCTGCCATGACTAGTAGTCCTAGTACTTCTTCTAGTGTTGGATCATCGTATTTGTTGGGCTTGAAGTGGTCGACGACGATTGCTACTGGGTTAATGTATCCATTCGCCCAGTCTGAGAGTAATAGTGCTACGTCATCGTATTCTAATACTGGGTATCCTAGCCCGGATAATAGTATTGCCAGGTGTGGCTCCGTGTAATAGTCGATGTTTCCTAGTACTATTACTGTCGGTGGTATAGGCTCTAGGTAGAAGTCTAGTACAAGGGTCTGGTTTGGTGCTAGGGTTATGTTTTCTGTCGCCGGCATATAGCCGGGAGCATATACTGTGATCGCATGGGGGCCGGCTGGGACATTTGTTAAGTTATAGTAACCGTCTGGGCCTGTGTATGTGAATAGTACTCCGCCGTCTACTATTACTGTTGCATTTGCTATGGGTAGACCTGTTGAATTATCGTAGACGAATCCTTCTATGGTTCCTGATCCTAGAGGTGTTAATGGTACTGCTACTATTGTTGTTTCATTTTCTCTAACGGTTACACTTGTATTGAACATGTTGTATCCTGGCGCATATACTTCTAGCGTGTATGTGCCTGGTTGTACGCTCATCTCGAAGAATCCTGTATCATTAGTATATGTCGATACTCCTGCTTCTACGAGGCTTACTTCTGCTCCGGAGACCGGGAGCATTGTTACACTATCGTATACATAGCCGGCTACTGTTCCATTTGATACTATTACCTCTACTACCACAGTCTTCTCCTGGTATCCCCAGGCACTGAATACTAGGGTGTATGTACCTGGGTCGAGTGGTATCTTAAAGGTTCCGTCGGGTCTGACAGGATAGGTCTTGTTAATCTCCACCACGTAAACCTGTGTCCATGGGATCGGCTGATAATCCTCTGAGTCGAGGACCAGCCCCTGTACTCCACTAGTCTTAGCATATGATTGTGCTATTTCTACTGCTGTCAGCGCATCTATTCTACCGTATCCATAGTAGATGTCTTGTCCTGGATCTCCTAGATCTACGGATGCATTCTGGAGTATCTCATAGACTTTTTCTGGAAGATCATCGACTGGGTTCTCATACCATCCGCTGGCCTGAAGGATGAGAGCAACTGTTCCTGCAGCGTGCGGTGTTGCCATGCTTGTGCCGCTCCACGATTCGTAGCCTCCGCCAGGTACTGAGCTTGTTATGTCTACTCCTGGGGCCGAGAAGTCTGGTTTAATATAGCTGCTTGGATAGGTGTTATAGAAGGGCCATTCTGTTGGCGGGTCTGGCCAGTTTACGACTTCTCCGCTGCTAAAGTAAGCTACTTGGTCATATTCGTCTGTTGCTCCTATGCCGAATACGCCCCATATGTTTCCTGGGTTGCTACTTGTACCAGGTCCATCGTTTCCTATAGCTGCTACGACAATGATGTTTGCTAGTAGTGCTGCTTCTATTCCTGGGAAGAGTTCTGTTCCATAGTATCCGGAGGCTCCTAGGCTCATTGATATTACGTGGGCAGGTAAGCCTGTGTAGACTATTTCGCTTGTGTCAGGGTCTATATAGAAGGGCTCTACTGCCCACTGGATTCCTGCGAGTACTTGCGCGAATGTACCCCCTCCTCCGGGTAGGACTAGTCCATGCATTAGAGTTGCGTCTGGAGCAACTCCAATCAATATATCAGAGGTATCTCCTCCTAGTGCGGTTCCACTCGTGTGCGTTCCATGGCCGTCTGTATCGTGTGGCTCGCTTAGTATCGGGTTACCATTGTCGTCGAACTCCATCCAGCCTCCAGGATAGTATGGACTTGTAGGATCGAGTGTAAGCATTTTTCCTTGGAGAGCTGGATGTGTTATGTCTACACCTGTGTCTAGTACTGCTATTCTTACTCCTTCTCCTGTGTAGCCTAGGCTCCAAGCGTCAGTAGCGTTGATCTTGAATATACCCCAGCTCTCAACCGTGCTGCTTGTTTTTACACGTTGTTTCGATA
>JALWJI010000169.1 GCA_027081695.1 Acidilobaceae archaeon
CTGGTACTATTACTCCGGCTAGGCCTCCTAGGAAAAGGTATCCTGCGATGATTGTCTCCCACCATTCTTGCCTAACGAATAGTATGTCCGCCATCTTCTATCACCTCCTTGGAGGAATCACGTATACTCGTGGTTTGGTTCCCATCTCTGGCGCTAGTGGTACTGCTTCTAGTGATAACTTGTAGGCTTCGCTGTTTGGATCGTCGAGATCTCCGAAGACAATGGAGTCTGTTGGACATGAGGAGGCGCATGCTGGCTCGAGGCCTTTAGTGATCCTGTGATAGCACATTGTACACTTGTCTGGCCCCCCGAGGGCCTCGTTCACGTATCTAGCATTGTATGGGCAGGCAACTATACAGTATTTACACCCTATACATAGATCGTAGTCTATTAGGACAGCTCCCTCTTCCGTCTTATAGCTGGCTCCTGTCGGGCATACATGTACACATGGAGCATTATCACAGTGCATACAGGTGTGGTGATGATTAATTCTAACAGTTGATGGGAACTTTCCTTTTTCTATCACTAGAATGTCTCTTCTTCCGCCTAGTGGTACCTCGGCATCTTCCTTGAGTTGTTGTAGCACTAGGCTGTTTTCTTCGCTACATGCCGCCACGCAGGCTCCACAGCCTATACAGGTGTCTAGGTTTATGACGAATCCATACCTAGCCATACTTCCTCACCTCCACGGTTATGTCTAGGTCTCGTGAAGAGGCTGATGGATCATTGTAGTCTAATTCGATTGATTTAACGGCCCCGTCTCCTCCTAGGAGGCCGAAACCATAGCTGGCCATAAATCTTGAGAGCTGTCCTGTACCATGTGGAACTACGATGACGTCTGGTCTTACGCCCTCTGTTATGTGTACTTTTGCGAGAACCTTGAATTTGGGAGTGTGGATCGTGTATTCTGGGTCGAAGCTACGCTTGTATGATATTATGACCTTGTCTCCTTCCTTGAGTCCTAGCTTGCTGGCTGTGTCTGGATGTATCCATACTTTATCTGCATGATGTTTAGCGAGGAAGTATCTGAGCCAGTCATTGTTAACTGTCTTGGAGTGTCTGTTCATGGCGAACACTGTGGATACCATTACTAGCTCGTTGTCTGCTAGACTTGATTCATCGTATGTGAAGCCTGGGCTCCATTTTGGTAGTGGATCATATCCGTATTCTGCTAGCTCGGTTGGCAGAATCTCTATTCTACCGGAGGGTGTCTTTAGACTGGTTAGATCCTTAGGTTTCCATTCTATACTAATTACTTTCTCCCTTTTTAGGTCGTCTAGAGTTATGTTTGCTCCTGTCTTCTCATTGTACTTTTCTACCATCTTTTCTAGTTTCTCCTGCCCGCTTATGAGGAAGTACTCGGAGAAGTAATCGTTTTCTAGTTCTGTTTTCGATATTCCAAGTTTCTCGGCGATTTTATACGCCAGTTGTTTTACTATCCAGGTCTCGCTTTTCGCGTCTGGATATAGTGGTTCTATTCCGTCTACCCAGTTAATTCTTGTTGTTATATCGAAGCTCTTTGAGAATCCTATGTTAGCTCCTCCTTCAAGGAAGAATTTCTCGGGGAGCACAATATTGGCCAGTGCCGCCATCTCGTCAGGATAAATGTTTACGTTTACTACTATCCCATTATTATCATATACTACATGATTAATTGCTCTTTCTACTAGGTCGTAGTCTAAAAATGCCTGTAGTCCCTGGCCCCATACGATAACTACCTTTACAGGGTATGGATAATCATTGAGAATATTATACCATACCTTTTGATAGGCTCCTTCCTTAGTATTCTTCTTGTACAACGGGAACTTTTCTTTTTCATCTATAGTTTTACCTTGGTACTCCTCTGGTATTGGATATAGGTCGGCGAATGTCTTCTTTGGAGTCTTACTTATGGCTTTGGATACGAATTTCGCATTTCTATTATATAGCCATCCTCCAGGCTTCTCTATGTTTCCTGTGAGTGCCATTAGTATACCTACGGCTTTATATGCTTCTACGCCTTGTCCCCTGTTTGGTCCCGTTCCACCACTACGTTTCCAATGCGGTATGCTTGCGGGCTTAGTGGTTGCAAACTCGACTGCGATTTCTTTAATCTTATCGGCTGGAACTCCGCTAACGGATTCTGCCCATTCCGGCGTGTATTCTTGTACTCTTTCTATTAAGATTTTAAATGCTGTCTTAGCATAGGTGCCATTATAGTCTCCTTCCCATTCTAGCTGTGGGCTTAGTGCTGTATCTATTGGGACTATTTGGCCCTTTATCTTGTCGTAGACTAGGAGGTTTCCGTCTTCGTCTTTTATGTATTGGTAGGTCTCTGGATCTACGAGGAGGGGTGCGTTCGTGTATTTTGATAAGAAGTCCTCGTCGTAGAGTCCCTCGTTTATTATGACATTTATCATGGCTAGTAGTACTGCTAGGTCAGTGCCTGGCTTGATTGGTATCCATTCGGTTGCTTTACTTGCTGTCTCTGATAGCCTGGGCTCAAATACTATTATCTTGGCTCCGTTCTTCTTGGCATGGGCAAATAGCCATGCGAATGGGTTCTTAGACTTTCCTGCGCCTTGGTCGAAACCAAATGCTAGGATGAGCTTGGCATTTCTCATATCTGAGTTCGGTACTCCACCATACATTGGTTTGAGTGTCACATCCCATGTAGAGTGACATGTAGTGTGGTGCTTTACAACGTTTGGAGTCCCTATTAGTTTTGCTAGGGCTGAGCCCTTTCCGTGGCCTATAAATACTATTGATTGTGGACCCCATGTCTTGATTGCTTCGGCCATTTTATCAGCGATCTCTTCGAGTACTTCGTCCCAGTCTGCTTCTACCCATCCTGGATCCTTCACGCCTATAAGTTCCCCGTTGGGTCCGCGTTCAAATCCTATCTCTGGGTTAGTCCTCTTTAGGGGCTTCTTCAATCTATCTGGATCATAGAGCATCCTCAGAACAGTCTTTCCTTTAACACAGGGTGTTCCATGGCTTACCCAGTCTTTCTTGTCTCCTTCAATTTTTGCTAGTCGGCCCTCGGGGGTTAGATAGCCTTTAAGGACACATCCGCCGCCGCAAATTCTGCATACAAAATATCTTTCTTCTAGCTGTAGTGAATCAGCTGCGGCTAGGTCGGTTTCTTTCTTTCTTAGGAATATGAGCTCGTCTACTCCGATGGTACCTGCTATGACTGCTGTTGCTGCTGAAAGTTTTAGAAAATCTCTTCGTGTCAATACTAATTTCGACATTGTGACCACCAAAAATTTTTCTAATCACACGTATACTCATGTATCTATATATGAAAATTGTGGTAATATCCCTCTACACACACTCATATATATCATATCCGGGCGAAATGCATATATTATGCTAGAGTAAAACGGATAATCTTACTATAAAAATAAAATAAATGCTGATAAGAAATGACTAACCCAGAAATAGTTAAACTAATAACCCAAATAGTAAGCATAACCCTTACCAGCCCCCGATATCCAGAGTGGAAAAACAAGCTCACATCACTAGTCGATAGCCTACTTAATACGCCCCTAATGGAATGTAAAAATATCCAAGAAATACTCAGAAAAATGAAGATAGCTGCAGAAACAAGCGATGAAATAGATCTTGAAAAAGAATATACGAGACTTTTCATAAATGCCCTAGAAGGAGTACAATGTCCACCTTATGAATCAGTATACAAGAGCCCAAGGCGCCTGATGTACCATGAGCCTGTCATAAAAGACCTCAACCGATACTTGAAGCTTGCGGGAGTAGATCTAGATAAGGATAGAGCGGTATCACCTGATCACCTTGGAGCACTTATTGAACTCTTCTATCTCCTTTACACTTATGGATATATTAGAGAAGCAGAGAAATTATACAATGATCATATAAGGTTCTTACTGGGTAAGATAGGAGTATGTCTTCAAGACAAAAGCCAGTTGGAATTCTACAGGCTAGTAGGTGAACTTTTCGAGATACTAGGCTATTGTATACCGAGCGTTTCTGGATTATAAAATAGTAATACAGGATTCCTCCAAGGACAAAGTTTCCACAAGTCTAGGCTCATTGAAAGGAAAAAGTGTTGAGGAGATATATGTAGTTGGGGCTTACTGCTGGGCTTTGAATGCCTTCGGGAAGGCTTTTACTACGTAGTAGATCACTAGTATTAGTGCTAATCCTGCTATTACGTCTCCTATCATTCTCGCCCATATTGCTGTTATTATCGAGTCCTGCGTCCAGAACCCGTTAAGAGTTCCGTCAGGCAATACTAGGCTCTTTACATACCAGTAGCCGTACTCGCTACCAGCGTCGAACTGGGCATACATCATTACTCCTAGGCTCAGCAGTACCTGTAGGTAGAATCCTGCTGCTGCGACTACTATGGCTTTTCTTATCTTTGCGAGCGTTGCGTCACCAAAGCCTCCCGCTAGGTAGAAGGCTACTACCCACATTAGTATCGTTGGTACACCGTATGCCAGTGGCATCGCTAGATGTGCGTGGACCATTGTTGCCTGGGTTCCGTGTAGGTAGTAGTTTACGATTGGCATGTTGATGAGTCCTGCTCCAAACGCTACTACTCCTATTGCTCCACCGAAGGCAGCTACTAGTATGAATGTTAGAATGGTCTTTTGGAGCTCGGTCTTTACTTCTCCTTTCTTCCATAGTACTAGAGCATATGCTATGACGAATCCTATTGGGAGGACTTCAAGGGTTGATATTGCTGCTCCAAGGTACATCCAGAACGTTGGCTCTCCTCCCCAGTAGTAGTGGTGGGCTGTTCCAATCATTCCTGTCGCTATCTCGAGGGTTGCGTCGATTCCTGCTACTGCCACTGCTAGTCTTGGTGGAACTAGGCCCGCGATCACTAATAGTATTAGTAGTATTGGGATTACTATGGCTGGCCAGAATCCTTCGACGAAAGCATGTATTGTTATCCATCGGAAGTACTCGTCTACTGTGAAGTGCTTCCATGGAGATATTATTGGTAGTGCTCCTATGAATGCCCCGAATGCGGTTCCTCCTAGACCTATTGCTAGTATCTTTAGTAGTGTGTTGAATGGATACTGGTTCTGTTTGGCTACCTTGTAGGTTACTATTGCGAGATAACCTACGAGGCCAGCTATTAATAGTAGCCATAGAGTTCCTGCGCTTACGACTGGCCTGCCCTGGCTACCTATTATGAACCAAAGTGGGTCTGGTATCTTGCCTAGGTAGCTGGCCCATAGTCCTAAGAGTGCTAGTATTGCTACGCCTCCTCCAGCTAACAGTATGGCTGTTGCCTGGCCTTTTGATATCTTTAGTCCGAAGTATGGTAGGACGAAGAGTGCGAAGCTGACCCATGTCACGGCTATCCATAATATAGCTAAGTTGTAGTGTAATCCTCTTGCTACGTTGAATGGTAGGATGCCTGTAGTGTCAAGGCCATAAAGTGTTGGTTCAGCATAAAGGTGCATCATGTAGCCTCCTAGGAGGCCCTGAATTAGAAGCCCTAGTGCCGCTAGTACCATTCCTAATAATGCTACTCTTTGAGTAGCGCTTGGTGCTGGTAAATTAACCGTTATTCTCTCGTCTTTCCAATAGTCGATGAACTTTATAATTATGTATCCTATCATGGGCATTATTACTAGGAGTAGGAGGAATATTGTTACCCATGTTGCCCTTGTCGCGTCTATTGTTTGTTCGACTAGTCCTGGAGTGTAGGGGAATCCGTTAGTATATCCTTCTATTGCTATTAGTCCTGTCCACATGAAGTATGCTGTTACTTTTCGTATCTCGTCGTCTGTGAGTAGGTTCTCGAGGGCTAGTCTGTCGTTTACATACTGGTCTGTCCAGAGGTTCTTATAATAGTTATAGAGGTTATCATAGGCTGTCTCTAATGAAGGATCTACAATATATACTGCTTGGTCTCCTGTTCCCTGTATAGTTACAAGGTTCTCTGTATCGGCTCCAGCACTAGTTGCAGCGTCTTGTATGAACTTTAGCGCGTACGCCGTATAATCTGTTCCAAAGTATCCTCCAAAGCCAAGGATGCTACCGTAATCCTGTATACCGTATCTCTGTACGATATATTTTCCTTCAATTATATCATTGTACGTGAAGAGTACTGTTCCATCAGTCGTCTTTACCTCTACCGGTATAGGTGCAAGGTTTTGGAAGGTATATGCTGCTCCCGCAAAGTAGACTATATAGACGAAAATCGTTGCCGCTAATACTAGCTTTGCCCAGCCATTGTTTCCATTGGATGCCATTAGCTACCACCTATAACGCTGGGAAATTCATCTACTGTTTAGCATAAAGTTTCCAGGGAGATAGAAGACCTTGTGGTTAACCAGGTTAACAGGATCTTTTTAAGAGAAGGGTTATACATATTAGTCTTTTAAACAATTGTATAGTAATAATGACAAGATTGGTCGAAAAATAACAAAATTTAACCCTCATGAACTAGAAGGAGTTGCCTTCGCATGAAGCTGCTAGAAGTTATAATGTGGCAGTGCGAGCTAATTAGAAAACTAGAAGCCGAAGATTACTTAGGAGTAAGTCTACGCCGTTGTCCTGAGAAAATAGAACACATTATTGTAAGCGATAACAAGGTTAAGAATGTTAATGTACGATGCGAGAACTGTATCCTAGCTAAACTCATGAAATCCACGCATATAATAGGTAGCCCAACAATCGTCAACGGTGGAAAAATCAGATTTGTCGTAAAGAATAATGCCAGTGTAAAGAAACTCCTGAAAGAACACTCCTATCAACTCGTTGAGATTAAGGAGGTTGACCATCGGGAGCTATACCTCACAAGGAGACAGAAAGAAGTGTTGTCGCTTCTTGTAAGCGGGAGGGTTTCTAACGCAACACAGTTATCTCGACTCTTAAAGATAAGCAAGCCTGCTGCACTGAAACTTATTAAGAGAAGTATTAGGAAACTCGCAAGACGTCACATTGATTAATTTTAGTTATTTAGTATTATTCTTTCAGGGAGGCTTGGGTTCTTCCTTCAGTATGGGGGTATGAAGTAGTAGGCCCTTTTTACTCATATAGTGTTCTAATATCCGGAATAGCATGTAAAGACCCGACCTATTATGAAGTACAATAATGTCTTCATCGAAGGATACCGGGACGTCGTCTCTGGGTCTTCCCGAGTATACAACAGTTATTTTGGGCTTCAGAGCTAGTTTATTTAATGTTTCCTCTGTATCCACAACTGCTATATCGAATTCCGAGCCCAAGCCCGATAATGAGGCTCCGTCTATATGCTCAATCGTTATGACTTCTACTCCTTTGTACAGTAGCCATTGCTCGATACAATAGTATATGCTCTTTTCGCTACGGCCCGTAACAATCAACAGTGCCCGTGGCATAATGATCATCCATCTTGCTATATTGATTAATATAATAGTCTAATTAAGATAATGCATCATAAAACCTTATTCTCATTGTTTTACAGTTATACTCCTCATTTTAAGCGTCTGAGATCTAACCATTATATCCTAGAGACTACGGCGTGCCCTGGAAGGGAGCACTAAAATGAGTAAAGGACATATAATTAGAGAAAGATATGAGGCGACAGCCAAGGGATACGATGAACTTTACCGAGCCGAGCAGTTCGAGAAGTATTTCATCACGTTAAAGAGATTCCCGCCACATGGACGAGTCCTAGATGCGGGATGCGGGACCGGGCTGTTAATAGAATATCTTGGGCTAAACAAGCTTTTATCTAGAGTCGATGAGTATGTGTGCCTTGATTATAGTCGGAATATGCTCGATATAGCAAAGGGAAGAGCCAGACTCTATTGTCCATCCAAATGTCTACTTATAGAGGGAAATGTGGAGGATTTACCATTCAGGGATAATGTGTTTGATCTCGTTTATAGTTTTACGGTTCTCGACCTGGTGGATGATTTAGAGAAAGCAATTATGGAGTTCTCTAGGGTATCTAGGGGGAGAGTGATTATGAGTTTATTGAAGAATCTTAGATATAAGGACTTGCTCCTAGAAAAAGAGTATAAGTTGCTCGGAACTACTTCTAAGGACGTGATATTCTATATCTAACTATGTGGATATAAGTCCCGTCTCCTACCCG
The DNA here is from genome assembly GCA_027081695.1 of Acidilobaceae archaeon. GTDB lineage: Archaea > Thermoproteota > Thermoprotei_A > Sulfolobales > Acidilobaceae > S143-63. Next base: position 8,066 of record JALWJI010000169.1, read on the forward strand.
CTATGATATATGGTGTAATCATAGATGCCGAGAATACAATTAGAGATGAGCGAAGAAACATTAGGTATTATAACTGATCTAGCTGAGAAACTTGGCGCCACCGTGGATGATCTTGTTAGATCATTTGTCGAGACGCTTAGTGATTATTCCCAGGATATCGTTGATTGGGCATACCAGCTTAAGGTTAGGAAAGAACACCGAGTGGATAGTGTAATGAGCGAACTCATCTATTATGGTGTTGCCACGCATAAGAACATTATTGATAGAGTCCTAGACGTCCTAAAGGCTAGAGGACGCTATGAGCTCGAATACCTAGAGCTGGACCCAGACACGGGCTCTCTAGAGATAGAGCTAGTAGCGCTTGAAGGAAGCGATCTACTCTCAGATAGAGTCAGGATAAGCTGGGGCCCTGATGGAGTAATAGTAGAGGCATATTATTATCTCGAGGAAGACGAAGAAGCACCTGTTAAACCAGAGATTGAAGGATTCGATTGGGCCTATCTCCCCGACGAACACGCGGTACTCGTAACTGCTACAGGTAAGTCCCTCTCAGATATACCTCCTCTATATGAATTTGATAATAATAGTGGACTAAAATAGCGTCGGTGAACCTCGACAATGAGCAAGGAAATAGACTTACCCCCTGAATACTATGAAGTTAGACTAAACGCGGAAAAACCAGTATATGTGCTAGGCGGAGTTGAGACAATAGCCCTGCGCTCGTCTAACATAGAGGACAAATGGATATTATCTACTGCCTACTGGAAGTGGCCAACACTACTTGTAGGATACCTAGATAAGCCTCCTATTTCAGACAAACAAGACTTCCTTAGAAGAATAACCGGAGGAACGACATTTAATCCGGAAAAGTACAGCGAGCCCTACTATACAGCAGTCATAGGCCCTAGAATCGGGAAACGGCCAGTACTTCTAACACGCGTATATGAGCTTATCCATGAACGCCTAGTGGATAGGTGTCAAAGTACGACGTCCACTCTTGAATGTGTTACGAGTCGCGGAGATAGATGCGTTGCTAGCATTGGTAAATTGCTTCAAAGACCGTTACTCGAGTTCTTCGGCGATAGACAATGTATCGAGAAAATACTAGATTATGATATATGGGACGTGAGCGACGACGAGCTGGACAAGGATCTTATCTTGGAAAACAGCCTGGATCGTCATTTAAGCGAGGCATGGCTCCGTCATAATGTTGTTGCAGGACGCTACGTGTTTACTAGAACCTGGGAAGAGTTCTATATAGAGATAGATGCATCCCTAGAGCCTCCTCTAATTACAGGATTCGACCTCTACTCAAACATCTTCCTTTATCCACCAGCCCAAGCAAGATTGCTTATAGACGAGATGATAGGTGCAGTTGCAAGTAGAGTTGCAGGGTTCGAGTTTGTTAATGCATGGAACGGCCTAGTTGAATATGTGGGCGTTGAGCCAGGAGACTTTAAGGACTTCGTACTTGAGAGCTTCAAAGAATTGGAGAAACTCGCGGGTCTAGAATAATGGAGGAAGAACTAGTAATATACTCTGAGGAAACTTGGAGGATTCTTAAAGAAAAGAGAAATAAGGCAATAAAAGTTATGAAAACACTAGCACCTCTCGGTAAGCCAGTAATTGTTCACGGTAGTATTGCAAGAGGAGATGTTAGAGAGGACAGCGATATAGATATAGTGGTATTGGAGCCCGTTGTTCCTGGGCTTCTTGAGTACTATCTTACATCACGAGGATATAGGATTTATTCGAAGGAAATAATTCAAGCAACTCCAAGCTATATTCCGAAAGTATACGTTTACCTGGATCCATATGAGGAAATAGTTGTCAGTTATCCCCTCGCGCCACTTAGGCCTAGAGAAAGAGAATTCTACAAGTGGGGTGGCGAGCTTACTCTCAAAGAATTATTGAACAATAAGAGGGTTCCAGGCGTAAACAAGGACCTATACCTAATCATACCAGTAGAAAAAGGCCACACGATGATACCAGTCCCAGGAAATGAAGAATATACAGCGAAAATCCTTATGGTAAGTATCGATCTCGTAAGGGAAAGGGTCTCAGTGTTGACCAGGAGAAGAATACATGGCAGAACTGGAGTATTCCTTAAAGTAGAGCTAGGCCCCGACGAACCTATAGAATCTGTTATAAAGGAACTAGCAAATAAGAATCCCTTTTTTAGAAGAGCCCTTAGAAACACGCTATAAATGAAATAAGAGAGAATCGTTTTTAATCTGAACCGTTAGATGAAGTTGAATCAAGGAGACGTATGGATTACATAGATGGGAACCAGCTACTAGGACTACTAGGAATGATCCTCGTCTTCGTATCGTTTATTGTAAAAGACTGGAAATGGCTTTACACCTTTAACATGAGTGGCGCAACTATCCTCGCGATATACGCTTATCTTAACAATGACCCAATCTTTACGATCGTAGAAGCTGGAATAGTACTCTTCCTAGCCATAAGGTTGGCAAGAGAACTTCGCGAAAAAAACAATCGATCTCTTTAAACCAGCATTCTCGAGGAGCGGCTGGGGTCGAGACTCGGGTTCGGTCATCACATGGACAGACTTAATGAGTTATTCAGCAGCGATCGGGCCACTCCATTCCCCAGCCGCCCAATTACTAATATTGTTATCGCGAGGATTAAGGATTTACATTTGAGCTGGACATTCCTCTCTTAATGAACAATAATTGCATCTTGGAGATACACGCGGTATAGGAGGCGTGTCTCTTACTAGTACATTTATTGCTTTTAACAGGAATTCTTCAGCAATGTATCTATCGTATACTCTTATCCCTATAGCCCATTTCTCCTCTTTAGCTGGATATATGCCGGTTTCTAGTAGTCTTTTCAATGCTTCTACTAATCCGCTTGTCTCACTGTATGCTACTACAATTAGTTTTTTCTCATAATCTCTAGTCTCTTCTTCGTCGTCCAGATATCCTGCTAGTTGAAGCCCTGCGTAATCTGAATCGTATATCTTCAGGTTTTTTCTTTGTTTTACCCTTATGTATCCGATGGATCTGTCATTTCTGAGTAGTGTGAGATCTGGTGTTACGATTGCTGGGATTCCTTTGACTTCTCCCCTGAAAGTTATTCTGGCGTATTTTAGAT
>JALWJI010000170.1 GCA_027081695.1 Acidilobaceae archaeon
AAGCTTATTGTTCCAGCGATAAGGCTTTTCTTAAGGTTTCTTCTTAGTACTGGGGGGTCTATTTCTAGGCCTGCTACATACATTATGAATACGCTTCCCGCTAAGGCTAAGAGTCCGATGGTATCGTTTGTCTTGATGCCGAAATATGCGGCTGTGAATCCGAAGAGAATCTCGAATATTGCGGGTGCTATGCCAAGGGCGTCTGAGAGGAAGCTTGAGGCCATTATTAGTGATGCGATTACTGCTAGGAAGTATAGCTCATGTACTTCATGTTCGAGTTGTTCTCCGTAATTTATTTCAACGAGGAATGTTGCTATCGCTATGCCCAATCCTAGGAATCCTAGTACCCATCTGCTCCTCAGCATTGATGCTATCCGTTTTAACATTGGTTTCGGCGCCATTGGTGTTACCCTCTCATTGTTGTCTTTACGCCCGTTGTAGGTGATGGTGGCAGGTACCCTTATTGTCCTGTCTGCATGCCTAGAAATAAATATGATCTATATAATTCTTTTTTGTAACATTTTTCATATAATATTGAAGATAAAACCAATAAAAACAACAATACCATGTTGGAGAAGAAGGAGAGGACAGACACAATGAAACATGACCCAATAAAATGTAATAAGAAACCGCCTACCTTAACGCTACCCTACGCATCACGGAACCCAAAGAACATGGCTAAACGCCTAAAGCCCACAAGATGCGACGGCTACTATGCCTTCGAGGTCTGCGAGGGATTCACATGCTACATGTGTGTTTTCCCTGAGGAGCCACATGTGTCTATCGAGCGTGTATATATAGATGACGTCCTCAGTGGGCTCAGACACCACCTACCTGAAGTGAAGCTAGAGTGTTGTAATATGATAATAGCTAAAAGCGTATGGCGAGGAGGACTCATGAGAATTGAAGAATTAACTTGCCCAGTCAAGGTAATCGGTGATCGCTTCCTAGTATGGGGAAAGGAGGCTGAATGTATGGATTTGCGGGAGTGCTTGCCTCTAGCATATTCGTCTAAGGAATAGGCCTGTGCTACTCTGGATCCCTTATACCCCACTCTGTAATAACGAATACGGTCTCTCCCTCTGGAAGGTGTGGCGCATCTACTATTCTAGCGATCCTCTTGTTGCCCCGGCTCTTCTTCAACTGTACTCTTACACCTGGAGCATGGTAGAGGACGTGTCCTCCAACCGCCTGGGTCGGGTCACCATAGAACACGTCTGGCCTAGCCATGACCTGGTTTGTAATCACTACCGCAACATTATAGATCTCGGATAACCTGGACAACTGGTGTAGATGCTTGTTTAATAGCTGCTGCCTCATAGCCAGGTTCTCTCTGCCCGGGTACTCGGCCCTGAAATGCCCAGTCACGCTGTCCACCACGACGAGCTTGATATTCTCCCTCTTCAACATATCAAACAACTGATCCACGATGGCCATCTGGTGATGACTGTTTATCGCCCTTATCCAGTAAATGTTCTCCATAACCTCGTCCGGGTCAAGGCCTACTCCGCGAGCCATCTGCTCAATACGCTCCCACCTAAAAGTTCCCTCGGTATCAATATAGACTGCCTTAGCCTGTAATCCGCCCTTATCTTCTGGAAGCTGTACGTTAACCGCTAACTGGTGACACAGCTGGGTATTATGTAGGACTATTCCTGTTGGAGCGATGAAATTGTGTATCTCGGGTACGACGAGGTCGTATACCCAATCATTATATTCTATAAGTTCTGTGCTCTTCACCCTATGGAATTCAAGATTCTTTATCTTGTCTATGAATTCTAATGCGTGAACTACTAACTTTCTGAGGTTATTGATTTCAGCTAGAAGTATAGTTCTTATCTGATCGTATACCTCTGGTCTTTTAGGTAATCCCCTATATCTGTAGTTTCTTATCTGGGAATCTGTTAGACCATATTTACGTAGTCTGGTCCAGGCGAATGGTAGTTTTACTTTGGCTCCTGGAGCTATTGATTCTTCTGATTTGTCTAACATATCGATGATCTCTTCAAAGTATTCTCTTATCCTAGTTAGGCTCTTTTCTGTAAACCATGTGTTCATATTTCTAGTCAATAGGTGGTATGCCGTCTCTTTATCTCGTTTCTTTACTCTGAATTCTTTGTATATGTTTGCTAGATATCTTGCTATTTCAGGAGGATATCTTCCTACTCCTCTAGACTTGAATCTTTTCTTTTTAAGATATGTTTTCTCTAAAACTTTGTTGAGTTTTGCTCTGTTTTCTCCCGAGATGACAATTACATAATATGGTTTTTCTTCTATGATTTTTATTGATAATTTAGGCCTTACACCGAGTCTTTTTAATAGCATAAGTAGTCCTGTTGCAAGTTCATAACTTCGGGTTGAAAACTCGATCGATGATTCACTAACATATCCGTCTCCGTCGATATATCCGGCTAAGAACCATTCTATTGTATCCTTATCGGCACTAAGGATTCTCTCGGGGACTCTCTTTGAATACGCTGTCTCTTTAATTAGTTCTCCTAGCCACTCATGTGATTTCCTTCTGAACAGTATCCTGTATACATTGTTTCTTTCGTCTATCGACACCCTTGGCACGTATCCGTCTCTCTGTTTGACAAATTCTACTACAAGGTCTACTAGCTCTTTTTCAGAGATATGTA
>JALWJI010000171.1:0-322 GCA_027081695.1 Acidilobaceae archaeon
TAATTATAGGGTAGTTTGAATCGAATAAGTTTGTAGCGAGTCATGTACGGTCCTTGCCGCGTAGAGTTATGTTTAGAGAGTGTGCGACATATTTAATGCCATAATATGCCAGGATTATTCCTACTCCTATCATTACTACTCGGTATACTGTCATGCTCAGAACAGCGCCTGTTCCTATAACTGCTAGAAATGTGAGCCAGGCGTAGTCCATCCAGACATGACTCGCATACATTACTGCAAGGCCTTTTCTACCATGTTCTACTGAGCTTTTAATAATGGGCTCTCCTACAGTCAACCACCATCCAAGAAAGTAGGGATTTAG
>JALWJI010000171.1:332-2634 GCA_027081695.1 Acidilobaceae archaeon
CTTGATTCCTAGACTGAGGACTCCTACTGCGAAAAATAACATAAATACGCCTATTAGAAAAGACATTATGTTATCATACTTCTTTAACTTCCTAGAGACCCGCTCCATTGCTACAAATAAGAGTATAACGTAAGGTAGTTCTGCTATTGTATGACCTATCGCGAGTAGAATTCCACCTGTCCATCCATATATGGCGCCGAGAGCTAGTGCTGAGGCCGAGAGAGGTCCAGGGCTAAGAGCACCACTGGTTGAAAGAACCACTGTTTTTCCTATCAGGGCCAGCATGCTGTTTTTGTGGTTAATCTTTGCTATTGTAGTCATAGCAAGCACCAGTATGATTTCTCTGTTCTTGTTCTGAGAAATGAACCGTGCTAAGAATAAATCTTTACTTCTATAGACTTACTCTGATAGAATAAGCTAAAAGCTGACTACACGATTGGTACTTACAATTCTCATAGCCTGAATCCTAGTGACTCAAGAAGTTTCCTGCTCTTTCTGAGAGTATTAAGTGCCTCTAGGCCTTTCTCAGTAATATCATATCCATCTTCGGTTTTTACTACCAGGCCACTTTCTTCCAGAGAGAGTAGGATTAGTTTAAGTCTATCATAGGGAAGATTAGCATATGTGGCAATTCTCGTAGCTGGCATGGCTCCTTCCCGTTGCAGTACCTCGAGTATGTCGTGGACTATCCCCGCCTGGCTTCTATATTTTCTACGCACCATCGGTTGTTATCGCCCCCTACTCTCTCAGTAGCGACGAGGCGAACAGTACTAGGGGTGCAAGGCCTCGTAACAGCGTTGATAATGGTACAATCCACCAAGACGAGCTTGCAAACAAGAGCATTACAGGTATGAGATGACTAATTCCTAGAACTATATAGAAGATTACAGTTGGCAGTCTCGCCGAACCATATTTTCCTAAGACTATTGCGGCTGCAACTATCAGTACGAGTAAGTCTATGACATTGTAGTCTATAAACATTAATACGAATAACGGTATGATAGAGAATTCTTTGAGAGAGACCGCCGTTTCCTTTATCGATACTCCTGATACATAGTGCGAAGATGCCATAAGCGCATAGGAGATCGTGTAGAGTGGTATAGCGATAAGCGTTCCTCGATTGACTAGTATAGATAGAAGTTCTTGAGGTCTTCTTCCGGGGCCACTAATGTATGATGGTGCCATGATATTTACGGTAGCCTCGATAAGTAGTGAGATACCAAATATCGTCATTGCTATAGCTGAGAGTGTTAGACCTTTGTCTTTTATGACATCTCCTAGCTTGAATAGTGATAGGCCGATATAGAGGCTTGCAAATGCCCCTAAATATGCGATCACTGCTGAGAGTAAAATGAATGTTTGAGAGTCCATTTATTTTCCCCGCGCCAAAGATTTTTGTATTATATCATGGTTTTTAGTTTGTTTTCTTTCTTCTTTTGAGCCTTAGCAACCCCAGATGATATAGTATGCCTCTATAGTTGGTATACGCATGTATTATTGCGGCTCCAGCAGCTATGAAGCTGGCATAGATGTGAATGTCTTCCCATGTCTCCTTTGATATGCCTAGTGCTGTGGCGTCTCCGCTTCCAGGTCCGGAGGGAGCTGTCTCTAGCATCATGCCTGATATCAGTATTATGAGTCCTAGTGCTACGAACACTATGACTGTTGCTCTTCTGGCCTCAAGTATGACGTTTCTTCCCATTATCGCTCACCCCCTCATTATGACGACTTTACGTAGTGCTCTTCGGTGGATTCTATCGTGATTTCCTCGAGTTTGTAACCCCATTTTCCACGCTGGCTGTATACTACTGTTACCTGGTCGCCTGGTTTAATCAGTTCAAGCAGGTCTTGTGACTCTATCTCGGTACCGTTTGGTGTTATCCACGTTCCTAATACTTTGATCTCGACGCCGTTTACTACTATTATTGATTCATTGATGTCGACTTCTTCTACTGTTCCTTGAAGAGAGTAGGTTGTTTCTGATCCTTCGCTGGATGAGCTTGTATCTAGGTTCCATATGTAACTTGATATATTGTCTGCGTAGAGCGGGAATGCGGCGACTAGTACTCCTATTATTATGGAGATTGCTAGACCGAGCTTGTAACTCATCATCGCTCACCCATAACTAAATAATTTTAATTATATTAATAATAAAAACAATATATGTTAATGGGAGGGGAAATTAGCCCTGGCCCCAGGCAGGTCCATGTGCATTCGCTGGACCCATTACCACACTAGAGATTGTTGCTTCGTATTGTTCCGGTGTTAGTAGCTGTGGCTGGTATGGTTCTCCTGTTATTTG
>JALWJI010000172.1 GCA_027081695.1 Acidilobaceae archaeon
TGTATAGTACAGATGCTGCAAGTACAGAGTCGAATCTAGGATAGCTCCAGATTCGTAAGTATCCTGAACTCACAGATTTTTCTAGGAGCTTGGAGAGATGGCGAGATGCTGCGTCAAGATGTCTATCTAGGCTTTCCCCTAGCTCTAGTCTTAGCTTTAACAAAATACCCACACCGCGGTATATAATAGAGAGTAGATGCGAATTTATAGGATCAATGTAGTCTTTGATCCTTTTAAGAGGTATAGAATGCTAAGTGAGTTCTGTCACTATCTGAAAGCGCCGAGAAATATTGAGGTATGGGAAAGAGAACGGTTTTAACGTTATCCGTACTCTGCGACGAGGAGCTTTGCCTGTTCTGGACTGTATTTCCAGTCTGGTGGCAGGACTCCCTTTCTCTTATAGTATTTAACTAGGCGCCTTATCTTCGACTCGAGATCCATTAGTCCTTTCTTGGCGTGTAGATCTTTTGGATGCTCGCTAAGATGCCTCCTAAGGTTCACGGCTTTTCTAATTAAAGTCATTAGGTCTTCTGGTAATGGTGGTGCAAGGCCCTTCTCCTTCAATACCTGGGTTATTGACTTTCCGAGAATTGGCTTTACGAGAGGAATACCTAGCTGATCTCTTAGAATTATACCTATCATGCTGGGCCCATAACCTTTCTTTGCTAGCTCTTCTATTATGAGTTCTATGTCCTCTGGACTATATACGAGCCAAGCTGGTGGTACTGGGCGTGCTGGCCTTGTAGACTCCGACTTGCCCTTATCCCTTTTCTTGTTCATACTTTTCTCCCTCTACACCCACATAGTGGATATTCCAAGTCGCCATATAAGGCTTGCCATTAAATTTCTACATCTATCCTCTTAAGCTAGCGGGTAAATGATGTTGGCTAACATTGAAAAACTCGTAGATTTAATTATTGGAGTTGAGTTATGTAAGATAATAAAGAGGATGAATAGGTTCGTTGTTCTAGTTGAGCATAACAATCGTATCTACAAAGCTCTTTTGAGAAACACCGGAAAACTATATGGGATCGTAGAACCAGATAAACATGCCGTCTGTACATGGAAGAAACAAGGCAAAACTCATTTTAACTTAATAGGAGTAATCGATGTTGATGACCTTATCGCCATTGTAGACACGAATCTACAAGAAAGGATCTTTATGAAATCTATCGAAAAAGGATATCTCCACGAATTCAAAAAATGCAGAGTAGCTAAGCGAAATCCTAGAATAGACAATTCAAGGCTAGATTTTTTACTGGAATGCAGAGGAGAACCCATCTACATTGAACTTAAAAGTGCAGTTATGAGGGGCGAAGACGGTGTTACGGCACAGTATCCGGATACTCCAAGCGATAGGGGAGTTAGACATATGTTACTATTGCTTGATCTCAGGAGAAAAGGGTATAGACCTTACTTGATCTTTATCGCTGGTCTTCCCAATGTAAAACGCTTTGCTCCTAATTATAAGGTGGATCCCAGACTGAGGGATATCGTTCCTAAACTTAGAGATAATGGAGTAGGAGTTCTTTCTTATAGACTGCATGGCGAGATCGTCAATAATGATCTCTATCTCTATATTACTAGTCGCTCTATTTCTGTAGTGGTATAGAGTGCATTCTTTTCTATAGATTGAGAGAATTGTTTAGTCTTTCTATTATGTCCTTACAACAACTTCTTGAGATGTCGGTATCGAACAGTGCAGGGTCTTTTCCTTTCATCCAGACATATATGTATTTCTTGATCTCGCCTTCGCTCATTATATAATTATATCTCAGTATTCCGTCTGCAAGCTCGGAGAGAACGTTATATTCATAAGGATCGGAGGTTGCTGCAGCTAACATTGTAAATATGCCTTGTGCTTTCAGCGATAGTATAATGTTATCGAATAGCTTTATATCTCCGGCTTCTTTGAATATCATTTTCCTGAGAAGCTTATGTACTCCTAAAACGAGTAAAACGTCCGGCTTCTTTTCTGTAATGATATCCATAAATAATGAGTAAAGCTCTTGAGCACTATATGCTGCAGGGTTAATTCCGACTACTTCTACTTGTTTTTCAAATATTTCTATTAGTTTTTTGACTATCTTATCTTCGAAGTTAAATGCTTCTGCTAGCTGCATTTCAAGTATCTTTTTAATCTCGTCTGGCGACATATCATAGGATAATATGAGTGTTCTAGCGTTGTTTAGAAGGGTTACTGCAAAGGTGTATGTTATTGGCCTGACAGGCCGTGCATCAGAGGGGAACGAAAGTAGAACTATCTCACCCTTATACAGTTTTCCGAAATAGTCCTCCATTACCGAACATGGAGGCTCCAAGTATTTCGCTGAGTCTATTCCGGGTACTAGTTCTAGCCGTGGCGGTGTCCATACGACTATTCCTTTGCCTGATCTTATGAAGAAAGGTAGTCTCGCATAGTTTAGCGGGTATCCTCGTAGTTTTCTTATCTCCATTTCTCTAACTATTTGGCCCTGCTCTATGTAATGGTATAATATAAAGACTGCATCGGCGACGAAGTCTACGCTTCCTAGTATTGGTTGTTCTCTTTGACCAAACGGTATCTCGGCTATTAATACGCCGAGCCCTCCTGTTAGTTCTGGAAGCGTGTAGAAGAAGTT
>JALWJI010000173.1 GCA_027081695.1 Acidilobaceae archaeon
GTATTAAGAATATACCGTGACCTTGTGAAGCAACGAGTACACTATCTCTATAAGCTAGCAGTAGAAGAAACAGAGAAAGGAAGACTTGATTATGCGGCGAGCCTAGGAAACTACATCAAAAAACTCTCGAAAGAGACTGGAACCAGGCTTCCAAGGGACATCAAGCGAAGCCTATGTAAGAACTGTGGTCTTCCACTCATACCAGGAATAACATCTCGTGTAAGGCTTAGAACACAAGGGAGATTCTCATATATTGTTATTACCTGTGCTAGATGCGGTTGGATACATAGGTATCCGTATAGAACGGGGAGAAGGAATGACAGAAAGCATAAGAGAGAAAGTCAAGAAAGCACACCATTCTAGTCCAGACGTTATCATTGGAAAAAACGGTATAACGCCCGGCGTAATCGAGGAAATCAAGACACGGCTAAAGTCAAAGGGAGTCGTAAAAGTCAAGATACTGCGGACAGGGATTAACGAGGACAAGGGCCTTGATCGGAGAAGTATAGCGAGACTCGTAGCAGAGAAGACAGGTGCCCGATTAATGGGTATAAGGGGTCGTACCTTTGTCCTATACAAGGCTGGACGGAAGGACTCCAAATAGAATATAAATTCCGATACCTCGCCGTCTAGGACTGGGGATGAGAAAACATGGTAACAGCACTTGAGGTTCCAGCGGACGAGCTAATCAAAGAACTCGCAAGAATACTAAAGGAGCAGTACGGAGAATACGTTAAACCACCTGCATGGGCATATTATGCGAAAACCGGCGTTCACAAAGAAAAACCACCAGAGGACCCAGACTGGTGGTATGTAAGGGCAGCATCTATACTAAGAAAACTCTATAAATCACCTGAGCCGATAGGAATCGAGACGTTCAGAACCATATACGGAGGACGCCAAAACAGGGGTAGCGCGCCAGAGCACTTCAGGAAGGGCTCGGGAAGTATTCCAAGAAAAATACTGCAACAGCTAGAAAAAGCGGGTCTAGTGAGGAAAGTTCCTAGGAAGGGAAGAACACTTACACCAGCAGGCAGAAGCCTCCTCGATAAAACCGCTAAAGAAATCTTCAAGAAGCTCGTAGAGAAGCGTCCTGAACTAAAAATCTATGAGTAAACCTTCTTCACACTCCTATTTAATCTTCTCGAACTAGCCATAAAGTAGCTTGGGGATACATTATATTCGCCAAGAAATCCTCCGAGTATAAGACCGGCGTTAGGAAGACAAATATACTATTATTCCTAAAGTATACACTTCTAAAAACGGTGAACTCACAGTGTCATACGACGACAAGGAACTAGAAGAACTAAGGATGAGAAAATTAATGGAACTAAGAAAACAACTCGAGGCCGAGGAACAGCGCAAAAAGCTTGAAGCAGAAATGGAAGCACGTAGACAAGCTGTTCTAAGAGGAATTTTAACAGAGAAAGCAAGGGAGAGACTTGCAAATCTTAAACTCGTCAAGCCCGAATTAGCTAAAGCCGCTGAAGACGCCATTATCCAACTTGTGCAGGTTGGGAGGCTAGTGCCTCCTGTTACGGACGAACAAGTTAAAGCTTTATTACTCGAGCTCGACAGTCGAACTAGGCGTAGTTTCCAGATAAAGTTCAAGAGGAAGTAAGGCTCCAGATGGAGAGAGGTGGAGTAGATGGCGCGGAATAAGCCCCTAGGGAGGAAGCTAAGGCTCGCAAAGGCGACAAAAAGCAATAGTGCCGTGCCTGCATGGGTTATCATTAAGACAATGAGAAGATTTACAATGAACCCGAAGAGGCGGCACTGGAGAGTAAGCAAGCTTAAGAAGTAGTGGTAGATAGTTGAACTAGAGGAGGAAAGGTGAAGGCTAGTGGCAGACGATAAGAAAAGGAAATTTGTAAAGGGCTTTGTATACGTCATACCACTCGCACGAGTCTACTGGGGTAGGAGAACAAATAGAGCAGACCGTGCAGTCAAGCTGGTCAGAGAATTCGTTAAAAAACACACGAAGGCAGACAAGGTAATCATCTATAATGATGTAAACAACTATATCTGGAGCAGAAGCAGGGAGAAGCCACCGAGAAGAATCAAGGTAGTGGTAACAGTCTACGAGGAGGAAGCCGAGGAAGAATCTGAAGAAGAAAAGAAAATAACTGTTGCAAGAGTAAGACTTGCGGATAAATCACTAAAACCAGGGCCATACACTCCCAAATCCGCTGCGAAACAATAACTCAAGAGATTAAACAATATCACCGCTACAAGCACCTGGTACAATAGGCTCGAAGGAGAACAAATGTTTAAGAGAGCGTGATGAGAATTGGCGAAATTCGACGTTGCACTACTCAACTTAATGGGTAACTCTAACATAGGAGTGTATCTCTATGCAACTGACAAATATGTAATAATTCCGGAAGGACTTGAAGAGAAGGAAAAAGAAGTAATATCAGAAATACTCCAAGTCGACATAGTCGAGGCACAAGTAGGCGGAAGCAGGCTAATCGGAGTCCTAGTAGCCGGTAACAGCAACGGATTGCTTCTAGGATCAACAGTAAGAGACGATGAAATAGCAAAACTAAAGAAAGAGCTAGACATCAACATAGAGGTGCTACCTTCCAAGAACAATGCTATAGGAAACCTAGTAGCCGCAAATGACAAAGCAGCGCTCGTTTATCCCTCGCTAGAGAAAGAAAGCATCAGGATAATTCAAGATGTCCTTGGTGTCGAGGCAGTAGCCAGGCCAATAGCAGGCATTACAACCGTAGGAAGTGTCCTTGTCATAACCAACAAAGGAGGTCTAGTACATCCAGACGCGACAGAGGAAGAGATCAAGTTCCTCGAAGAATTATTTAAGGTCCCAGTCCTGACGGGAACTGTAAACTTTGGTGTTTCCTTTGTAAGAACTGGGTTAGTCGCGAATAGTTATGGGGCCCTAGTAGGTGGAGAAACCAGGGGCCCCGAGATCGCGAGGATCCAGATGGCTCTCGGAGGTGGTGTAAATGAGTGAAGTAAAGATCTTCAAGGTCATAGGAAAGATGATGATCTCCCATGACAAATTCCCGGAATGGAGGAAGTTCGAGATATACGTGAGAGCAGTAAAGCCCGAACACGCCATTGAGAAAGTATATAGCGATCTAGGAAGCAGACACAAGCTCAAACGATACCATATCAAGATATCGGAAGTAAAAGAAGTACCACTGGAAGAAGTAGAAGACCTAAACCTAATCAGACTAGCACAGCTCGACAAATGGGTGAAAGCTTAATGTCACAACAACTACGCGTTGATCCAGCCGCACTACTAGCACAGGCCCAGGCATTGAGGGAAAGACTGGCAGCTCTCCAGACAACTATCACTCAACTAGAACAAGCCAGGATAAATGTAAGAAGAGCTATTGAGACAGCTAAATCCCTTGAATCAGACGAGATACTAGCACCAACAGATCCCGATTACAATGGAATGATTATGGTGAAGCCCACTAACAAAGAAAAAATATTAGTCAAACTAGGAGGAAACATATACGCTAAAGTACCAGTAGAAAAAGCCATAGAAATCCTAGAAAAACGAGCAGATTCACTAGAAAAACAGGTTCAATTCCTCATGAAAGAATACGATGAAACACTCAAAGCACTCGAATCAATAGAATCACTGCTCCAACAGTTAGCAGTAGTAGCACAGCAACCTCAGCAGGCCCAGCAGTCTAAATAAAGTTAACCTGTCCGGTTACGAAAAGGATTATATTCGAACTAGATAAGAGAGTACGAGTAGATAAGGAATATTTTTCCTATTGTAAGGTTCTAGAAAATATAGTAGAGTCATCTATGATGTTATTCAGTACATTCTGCTGTGAGACTATTATTTTCTCCGATATGCCAACTCCATGATCGGGGTAAGAGATTTGGTATTCGATAGGTTACGAAGAGCAGTTTCGAAAACAGCATCACTCATAAAGACAAGTGTAGGCGAGAAGATAGCCTATAAGGAAATAAAAGAAGACGATATCGCAGATGTATTAGACGAATTATTGATGGCTCTAATAGAAGCAGACGTGGCTTATGAGGTCGCCGAAAAGATTGTTGAACACGTTAAAAACAGGCTTGTAGGTGCCAAAGTCAAGAGAGGAGAAGATATCGACCGTATCGTTAAAGAAGCATTCCGCGAAAAACTACTCGAAATACTAGATATAGAAGTCCCAGACCTCCTAGACATGGCACAGGCCCAGAGAAGCAGGCCGATCGTAGTACTTTTCCTTGGAGTAAACGGTGTCGGTAAAACTACAACTATTGCCAAGATAGCATATATGCTGAAGAACAATGGAATAACACCTGTTTTAGCGGCCGCTGACACGTTCAGGGCCGGAGCACAAGAACAGCTTGCGAAGCATGCCGAAAGAATAGGAGTACCCATAATTAGAGGACGCTATGGTTCAGACCCTGCTAGCGTAGCGCATGACGCTATTAGTCATGCTGTGTCCAAGGGCTATCGTATAGTGCTCGTAGATACTGCAGGTAGGATGCACGTAGACTATGATCTGATGGGAGAGCTGAGGAAAATAGTTAGGGTGACTAAACCTGACCTGAAGATCCTAGTAGTTGATAGTTTGACGGGTAATGATGCAGTAGAGCAGGCTAAGATATTCAACGAGGAGATAGGAGTAGATGGGGTTATACTGACAAAAACAGATGCGGATGTTAAGGGCGGTACTGCTGTGTCCGTTGTATATACTATCAAGAAACCGATATTGTATATTGGTACAGGACAAGACTACGGTGACATAGAAAAATTTGATGCGAAAAAATATGTTGAGACTATAGTAGGCTAACTCCGTGCAACAGCCAGCAAGATCTCTCGCTTGGATAACACTCCTTCCAAGGAACCGTCCTCGTCAACAACTGGTAGCACTCCTATTTCCTCCACGACCATAATCCTAGCGGCTTCGGCGGCGTCCTTATCCTTGGTTATCGTTACCGGATCAGGGGTCATGATATCCTCTGCTGTCGGAACAAGATATATCCTACTGGGAACTATCTTATCTCTATACACGTCGATCACTTTGATCTTCACATATCTATCCTTGCCTCTCGAAGTGCGTTTTGCCGGTGGTATTGTTACGAATGCTAAGTCTCGCTTAGTTATTACGCCTATGGGCTTGTTGTTCTTGTCAACTACAATTATTTTCCCGGCCGGATCCATGTGTATGAGCTTCGAAAGATAATAGATGCTGTGTCCCCTGTTCGCGACGGCGAACGCTGGACGCATGAGTTCTTCCACGGTATGTTTATTAGCAAACCTATCTGCGTAGGCTTTAACAATGTCCGTCCTGGTTATTATGCCTACTAGTCTTCCGGTAGGATCGACTACTGGTAGGCCTCCTATTTTAAATCTTAACATAAGCTGGGCAGCAGTCTTTATGCTTTTGGTTGGCTCTATTGTAATTATATTCTTCGACATTGCTTTCTCGACGGGTATAGCATCCAGTGGTCTAGAATAATAGTGGCCTAGTAGTGCATTAGTTAGATCCGTTATTGTCAGTATGCCTATTGGGCGCTCATTGTCGTCTATTACGACGAGTCTCCCTATTCCTCTTCTAAGCATTAGATTTCTTGCTCTTGCTAGGCTGTCGCTTGGTCTAATAATGTATACGGTGTCTTGCATGTAAGATGAGACTCTCGGAGCCAATTACATACACCTCTCCTGGACTATATTGCCTGTGATAAAAGAATGGCTGTTAGAACATCTCTCTCTGTCACTATTCCTATAATGTTATCCTCTTCATCTACTACGAGTAGGCTGCTCGTCTCATATTCCATCATATACTTTGCGGCCTCCCCTACGTCTATATCATCTTTAACTGTATAGAATTCTGGTGTCATAATCTCATAAACGGGTGTAGCGAGAACCTCTTCAATATCGGTCGACTCGAGGTATTTGAATGCCTCGTGGCTTCCGAAGAAGTACACTATGTCCTTGGCCGTTATCATTCCCTTGATGCTCTCTCCATCAGATCCTAATACTGGTAACCTCCGGAAGCCGTGTCTAACCATTGTTTGTGCGGCCTCCTTGATCGTTGACTCTATATTTGTCGTGATTATGCTTCTTGTTGCTACTTCTCCTGTAGTTACTCCTATACTCGATGCAGAGAAGTGCTTGACTATATCGTGCTCTGTTATGACTCCATATATTGTTCCATCATCCCATAGGACCGGTACCAGGCCAATGCCTGTGCCGAGGATTAGTTTAATTACATCGTCGACGTTGTCTTTTACTGTGACAAATACTGGTGTCGGATTTGCGATGCTAGTTATTTTCTCGTCTCGTAGAGCATTGTAAATATTTCTCTTATACCTGTTTACCACTATGTTGTAGTATTCTCCTCCTCCAAGATAGTTTACAAGGTCTAGGGCTGTAACTATTCCAGCTAGGGTATTGCTGCCCGCACGAGTTACTGGCAAGCCTCTAACCCTATGTTTTGTCGCGACCTCGAGTGCTTCAAGGATATTTCCACTGTTAGAAACAGTGATCGCAGGAGCGCTAGCCAATTGTTTTACTTCGCCTTCAGGTATCCTAAGTAGCTGGCTCCAATTCGGAGTTCCATCAGCTCTAATATATCGTATTCCTTCGGGTCTCGGAACAGTTATCGGTGCCCTAGGCACATATCTCCTGATCCTACTCGAGGAAACCTTCCTTATAGGAGGCCTCCTCGGAGCTCCTCTTCCTCTCCTAGACACGTTTATCACCTCACAAGTATACGAACAATATCCTCTCTATCTACAATCCCCATAAGCATTCGACGCTCCGCATCACTCACAACAGGCAATCGGCCGAATCCCTTAGACACCATAATATTTGCAGCCTTCTCAACGGTATCCCAGGGGTATAGATAGACAACGTTTGAAGTCATAACCTCGCGTATCTTTGCAAGCCTCGCTGGACCACTACTAGACTCCAAGGATATACGGACACCTTTAGCCAATAGGTCATATTGAGTAATGATACCTACAAGTCTCCCTTTCTCATCTACCACGGGCAATCCAGCATACTTGTACTCGACCATCTTATCCCATACACGGTTAACATGGTCATCCCACTCAATGCTTATCACGTCCTTTGACATTATGGCCTCAACTCTAATTGTTTCAAGATATTCCTTGTTTTCGTCGAGCATACGCTGTATAACGTGCTCGAGACCAAGGACTCCGAGGGCTTTTCCATCTTGTGTGACAGGGACATACCATTCGTCTACACGAAGCATTCTTGGCAGGATATTTGATACATGTTCATCTGGTGTAGCTGTAACTAGTGGGGGACTCATTACATCCTTTATTAGGGCAGTGCTTTTTGCACTCGTCACAATAAGTATGTCTCCTCGAGTAACTACTCCCTGTAATTTATCATATCTATCAACTACTAGTGCAATTCTCTGCTTGGATTCTCTGAATAATTTCCTAGCACTTGTAACTTTCTCATCTAGAGACAGTTTAAGTGGATTAGAATTATAGATATCACTAACTCTTGTATTAAGAGTTAGCTCGAAAGGATGAGTCAAGCCTGTTATCACCATCTATGTTATATTATAGAACTTCCTCTTATTTAAGGATTAGTAAAGGATTTTTTCCATTAACATTTATATACTATGAAAAATATTTTCCAGCGAAACCGTATATCCATAAACCAACGCGCCACTCTTGACCATTAGCTCAGCTATACGGAGCTTCATCGACTTAACCTCAAGGAAATAACCATAGCATCCATAGCGTTTATGTCCGCAATAGGGCTTGCTAAAATTAAAGCCGGCCACCCTTATCTCCTTCGCACCAAGCGCCATAGCAAGAAGTACAGCTCTATCACCGTCAGTATAACCCCCTACCCCAAGGACAGGCCAACGACAATCTATCTGAGATGTAAAAACTGCATTTAACATATTCTGAGAGCCGAAAAACCCGGCAAGCTTTCCATAGTTATCACCATGTACATGTAGAAGACAGATACTAGAAGAAGAGGAACCACATACACCATATAAATCCATATTGTACAGTCCGTCGAAGTCTCCGACAATAATCAGATCATCTAAGATAAAATCAGGAGATCGATCAACAAGAATTACAGTATCATTAGAACCAACGCATTCATTCCCAACATCATTTGTGAGAGGACCAACCACACATACCCTCTTACCATTTATACGCTGATATAATTCCTCAAATAACATAACATACTTATCAGAATAAGCTGAAAGCTTTTCTGACATTGCAAACAGGACTTCTCTTTCCCTACGTGGAGAATGACCCATCCGAGGCTCAGCAACTAACCGGTATAGAAGTCTAGCCTTCCTCAGTTTCTCGCATAACATCGTATATAGCTGAAATGATCTCTTCAACAATGTCCATCACCGCCTTGTCATGGTTACTCGCCCTCTCGATACACCATTTTAGTCCCTCCAAATATTCATATCCTGGGAGTCCAGTTATCCCAGCCATAACTTTAGTATAATACACTAATAGCTCTAGCAGACAACCATAAACCCTACTATAACCAATACTACTACACATGTCACTTACGTGGAATCCATGTGACAGAGAACACGAATAGATATCATAGTCTATACCACCAAATACTCTAAGAGGACTGAGACAAACTCTATAACAACCCTCAGCATCCAGTAAGGGACATTCGCTAGGCTCCAGTCTTTCCTCCAAAACATGATTAAGGCTATCGTAGAAGCATCGCGGATCATTAGGATACAGTAAAAGTAATGCCATTGGTTTATCCTGCTCGAGGACACGGCTGAGCCCAGTTTCTTTATAGACTTTAAAGAAAACTTGGTCTCCATACACACGTAATCCAAGGGGCATCGAGTATCCGCCGATTCTACAAGGCACGGCAATAACTTCCCTATACCAATCCATGGGATTAACCCCAAGTATTCTTGTAGAACTACGATAATTAGTTCCACCTATAATAATAACTTAAGGTTCGAAGATAACCATAGGAGAGGCCAATGATGACCTCTGCCGCTGATGATCTGCTTCGACAAGTAGATGAAAGGCAGAAATGAATACAGCGAACCCCTGTCTGAGGCCCTCATTTATTGACTAGATTCTCTCTCGGTCTCGGCCTCCACAGCCCTCGTGACAAGCCAGGTTCTTAACAATGTGACACCTGCCGAGACAAGAGATAATCCTATAACAGTCGCCAATAGACTAGCGGCTACCTGGGGAGGACTAGCAATTATTAGACGAAGAGCATTGTACAGGAAATAAATCCCTGCTCCAACCAGCAAAGTTGTAAATACGACCGTAGAACCTGTCTTCACGATACTCATCTTTCACCGGCCTCCACTACTCTAGGGCGCTAATGCTATTCTTGTCTTTATTCTATCGAGGAACCTTAGCCTTTTCGGTACCGGCGGATGAGTGCTTAATAGTTCTTCTACGGGGTTTACCTCCTCGTGCTTTAGTGATTCAACTATATAGTCGATGTCTGTAAAGAATCCTCCCTGTATCTCTATAAGGGGTGCAACAATGAATAGAGGTGCTGTGAAGCTTGACTTTTGTGCCTCTGCTGCAATGTGTGGATTCTCTTTTATCGATAGGTGGATTTTTGCAAGGGCTCTCTGGAGACTCTCCGGTCTACCTGTTACGAGTGCACTATGGGCATCTGCATAATATTCTCTTAATCTGTTGAAGTGAGCTATTAGAAACCTGAAGAGAATGCTTGCAGCTATTAGGGCAACGCCTAGTAGTAACAGGTAGACGCCTCCATTGCCCTCTCTCCTAGAGCTTGAGGAGCCGAGAATGCCGGCGTAGATTAGTGATCTGCCTATGAAGTATACCATTATAGGTATTATGCTGAGTGCTAGTATCCAAGCGACATCTCTATGTTTTAGATGGCCTACTTCGTGTCCAAGCACAGCCAGTATTTCGTCTTTATCAGCTATTTTGAGGAGACCCTTAGTTACAGCGACATAATTACCCGAGACGGGACTACCGTATGCAAACGCATTGGGCATGGCATTATCTACGATTCTAAGCTTAGGAGGCTTTATTCCGCTTTGCTCGGCTACCCGTTTCAGATAGATCTCGAGTTCTCTCTCGTAACTTGTCTGGGGAGGCCTAGCGCGGTACACAGCGTTGATCAAGTAAGGGCCGAGAAGCCATTGCCCCAGGAGAATTATAATACTGAAGAATGCTGCGCCGAGGACGAGAACATTGGCATTCGCCGCTCCAAGAGCTTGGCCGAGGCCTATGATAACGCTTACATATGCGATAAACGTTACTACTGCGGTTAGAACCATGCTAGCTCTCAGCCTGCTTATATCTCTGGGTTCACGGCCTACGAGCTTGTCTGCTCCAAGGTATAGTACTCCTAGGATTCCAGCTATTACTATAGACTCAATAAGCATAACCCACCAGTATGCAAGTATGAATCCTATCATTCCATTACACCGCCTGGTTAGTTGTATCCTTGGTGTTTGTGCATCTATAGTCTTCCTTGGTGTATTATCGGGTATATGTGGAGCTATAATATTTAGTCACTAGACTTTCTCGCACCCTAGAGTTATCATTTTGTTTTGTACCCTAACAGATACCTTATCTAGGTTCAAGCCCTCCGGGGTTACCTCGCCGAGCCTACTACAGATATATTTCAACAAGTCCTCAATCAATTCCCCGTCTATTACATCCCATAAGGCTCTATGGTCTATCGCCTCGACAATTTCGGCTAGAAGCTTATCTAGTTTCTCTATATCGTAGACCTTTTCTGCATTCCAACATGCTACAATAATTAGATCGTGGCCATGTACTCCATAGCCCCACCTTGCTATTTTCATGGCGACACTAGCTGTCTTCTCAACACAATACTCTAACAAGTATGGGACACCCACAGTATTAGGTCTCATTATTGTTGTTTAAAATTAAAGAGAATAATAGGCAGACTCATAAGGTGAGGCGAGAAAAGTTGAAAAATACTGAAGTACTAGCTGATAAAATTAAGCATTACCTGAAGACTTCTAAGGACTCTGTTATATTATCTCTT
>JALWJI010000174.1 GCA_027081695.1 Acidilobaceae archaeon
ATTACAAGGTGCTACTATCCCCAATGATAGTCGGAAATTTGCTACAATACGTGACGATGGCAGCTAGTGGTGCCAGCATGATCTTTGGAATGAGCTTCTTCCGCCCTGACGAGCTTAAACAACAAGTCGCCAGCGAACAACTAAGCATAATCGATGACCCACATAGCGAGGATCTCCCAGGCTATAGACTCTTCGACGACGAGGGCATTAAGACCTTTAGGAAACATATCTTGAACAGAGGGATACTTGAAAACATTCTACATAATAGTAAAACAGCGCGAATACTCGGTGGAGAAACAACTGGGAACGCAGGTATAATCCAGCCAACACCGTTCAACATAATCGTAGAGCCAGGAGACATAAAAGAAGAAGAGCTATTAGAAGCTCTAGGCGATGGAATATATGCTACAAACAACTGGTACACAAGATTCCAGAACTACGTAGAAGGCACATTCTCCACAGTTACCAGAGACGCACTACTACTAGTACGCGGTGGTAAGCCAGTTGGATGTTCTAAACGAGCACGAATCACCGGCTCTCTAAGAGATCTCATAAAGAATATTGTTGGCCTGGGCAAGGAGCTATGGCCCATCCAGTGGTGGGAGGTAAGTATACCGAGCCTACTTCCACACATAATAGTTGAGACAAGGATAACCGCGGAATAAAGGGGGAAACAATATAGGACAGGACTAGAATCAATGTCTTCTCTTCTTTTTCCTACTTACATTTTTCCAAATGCCTCTGGACTATATCACGGAGTTCTTCGGGCGACTTAAAACCAGGATGGACAGACACCGAGACTATTTCTCCATTCTTTTTACATACAGAAACTATAGTAGGAGTGCCAAAAACAGCCATAGTATCAAAAAGCTTTGCAGCTTCTCGCGAGCTACAATCTTCCTCGAACCAGCCACAAAGCACTACTACAAGTGAAACCTTCTCCTGTAGCTCTTTAGTCATATCGTTCCATGTTTTATTGAATTCTTTACAAGCAGGACATCTTGCGTTAGAGAAATATAATATTGAAGCCCCGTCTGGTACGTCTTTTATACCGGATATGCGTGTCCAGCCCTTTCCATTATATATGTAGATGCCATGCTCCATTTCGTGTGAGACTTCTACATACAGGCTCTCAGTCATTTTATCCCACCACGATCTAAATGTTACCCTATTCAACATTGATAATCATCAGTAAATATCAAATTTATGACAACAAATATAACAATGATATATCTCCTGAAAACTTACCACCTCCAACTACAGTCAAAAGTATGAGTTGTTCGCTGTCAATAATTATCATTAATCCTAATATTCTAGGGTCTCTGCTATTATTATTTAGGAGATGGAGATGTTTCTATTAAATGGTAAGAGGATTCTAGTCACGGGTGCAAGTAGAGGCATAGGCTTCGGTATTTCCAAGATACTAGCACACCACGGAGCCCATCTGTACTTGACAAGTTTGGACCCAACCCGTCTGGAAGAAGCTGTGCAAAAGATAAACCAAGATCCAAATACAAGGGGAATAATAGCTGGCTATAGTGCAACGGACCTGTCTCGACCTGGAAACGGCTCCACTATCGTTAAGAAAGCCGTGGATTCAATGAACGGACTTGACGGTATAGTTTATGTTCCACCTCCTCCACCTCCAGGCTTCTTCAATGAGCTCACATCAGACGACTGGAGATATAGTAGTCAGGTTCTCATTCATAGTGCTGTAGAAATAGTTAAAACCGCACTGGATTCGTTGAAAGAAAGTGCTCGTTCAAACAGGAATCCCAGTATTGTATTCGTGACAAGTATTGCTGCATGGGAGCCTGACCCTGTCATAACAACCAGTAGCGCTCTCCGTATCGCGTTACACGGTTTAACCCAGGTTCTAGCGAGAGATATAGGAAGATACGGTATTAGGGTAAACGCCATAGTGCCGGGATATATTTTGACGGATAGGCTAATGAGCCTGGCTACGAAAAAGATACCTGATAATCCTGAAAAATATCTTGATAGCCTAAGAGAAAAGATACCATTAGGACGGATAGGTACCCCCGAAGACATGGGTTATGTAGCATTGTTCCTTCTTAGTGATGCTTCAAGCTATATTAATGGTGCAATCATACCGGTTGACGGCGGCCTTCATAGAAAGACAATATAGTCATTTTATCGCTGAACATCATTAACGTTTCCTTAATTATTTCTTGAGAAGGACATATGCTATGACTATAATGCTCAGTCCTGCTATAGCGAGCCTTGAATATATGTTCCAGTTTAATAGTATAATGATCCAACCTATATCTGGTATCCTCAGTTTCAGCGCTCCTATAACGATATCGCTTGTTATAACATATGGATCTGGTTCCGCGTTGGCGTCTCCCTTGGTCCTTATCGTGTTATCGTCAAGAACGCTGTATACCCTGTGAGTTATTATGACTCCATTATAGTCAAAGGAGATGATATCCCCAGTCTCATAGCTCGTCTTTGGCTTGACTACTACGAGGTCACCAATGTTCAATGTTGGCTCCATGCTACCTGTCACTACTACATATGCTCTATATCCACTCGATAATCCTGCTA
>JALWJI010000175.1 GCA_027081695.1 Acidilobaceae archaeon
TAATAATATCAGACCTAGGACCCAACAAGGAAAGCTTCGACGAGACAGTAGAGATCCTAGAAGAACTCCACAATAAAGGAGTAAGAATAGAATGGTATGACCACCACGTATGGCCCAAAGAACTAGTTGAAAAAGCAGAGTCCACCGGAGCCAACATAATAATCGACACCTCTACCTGCGCGACCGGAGTAGTGCTAAGACACGGCTCCAAACTCCACAATACAGAGTTCTCCGAATACATGGAGGAGCTAGAAGCAGCAATATGCGCTGCAGACCTATGGCGCTGGGATCATTATCTCGCCCCCAGACTATTTAGGATAGCCGACACAAGGTACGAAGAAGGCAAAGAGGCATGGCGCAACAGGCTAGTCGAAAAATTCGTCTCAGGCACTCTCTGGGACGAGGAGCTAGAGGAAAAACTCCACGAGTACGTAAACTTAGAACTAGAAAACTTTAACCAGACATACAAGAACACCTACGTTACCCAGGCCCCATGTAGAGTAGCCGCAACCGTTAAGCCACAAGGCCCCCCGAGCAATAGCTTCATAGGTGCCAGCCTCCTCTCAAGATACCAAGCAGATATCGCGGTGATAATCCGTGATAATGGAGGCATAAGCCTCAGGAGTAAAAAAGTGGACGTCCAACAAATAGCCCTTAAACTAGGCGGAGGAGGTCACCCGAGGGCCGCCGGGGCAAAAATACATATCCCATTACTAGTAAACATCGGAAGAAGACTCCTAGGGCCACGCGTATTATCATGGTACGCTGCACGACTAGTAAGGAGAATAGCCCTGGAAACAGGGTGTGTACATGGACTATAGAGATATATGTTGTGTTTTTATACCGCTATTAACCTGGGAGAAGAACACTGCAACCATATAGGCCTATAGCGGGTTTTATGCTAATAGCACTGGTTTTAATAGGCCTAGTCGCCCCCATTACGCATTCCCAAGTAGATGTTCCAAGACATCCTCCCCAACTTCTTGAAGCACAATTAGACATAGACTATGTCTATGTTTTAGACCAGAAAAGCGCCGTTATATTCACCAAGCTACTCGCGCTATCCTATCTATTAGAATCGAAATATTATCTCGACGAGGTCTCCTACACGATATACGGCGTCTCCCTATCAGGAGGAGTAAGAGTTTCCCTGAAAGGCTACAACCTCTCGTATACGGATCCTGTTATAACGGGAGACATAGAGATACAGATGGTTCCAGGAATCCCTGCTAACTATCAGGTAATAGATAATCTCACTATTAGAGAAAACATTACGAGAAAAGATATAGTATCAGACTTAGCTAGGTTCATGCTTCTCCTCTCCCAGTTCGTAAACGTTCTCCTAGCAGGAAACGTCCAGGACATCAACAACTATATAGAGAATAGTATTAGGCCCTTTGTAGGCTCATTGGACGAACAAACTCTCTCGGTAGCAATGCAATCCAGGGTATCTATAACAGGGTTGCTGACATCGTGTAACCTAAGCAGTGATATTGCAAGCAGAACAACGTATGGAACACTAAACAATGCAGACGCGAAGGCACTAATACTATATCCTACTATCTACACGTCAACGCCGGTTGTCCTCAACTACTGTACAGGGGAACAAACAGAAACAATATACTCGAATACTCTACTAGAGAATCTCCTCATGTTTTCAGGAGGAGAAAGTCTATCGATAACATATACCACTACACAATCACAGGACACAGCAAACGAGACCAATACAACAGGGAACGAGACAACCTTAGTAACAGTAAACGAACTATACCTGGTCTTTCCACATATAACTCTGCTCTCCAATCTCCCCCTCTACTATCTCCTATCAATACTGGCGCAATCCCAGAACGCTACTCTGCCTGAAGGACAAGAGCTCTCCCTTGCAGAAATAGTTGAAATAATCCAGTCAGGAAACGAGACCGCCGCACTGAACGCACTCGAGCAAGCTAAGAAACTCCTAGAGGAGGGCCAGATCACTGAGACACAGTATAGGGATCTACTTGAAATGTATAAGGATCTATACGGCGAAGTACCGGCAGAGCTCGTCCCAAACAATAACAACAATGCAGACAGCGTAGTAATCGACCTCGACAAGATCCTCTCACAAATAAACGATGTAAAAGAAGGTATTCCTGCAACAGGAGAAAACGAGACGAACCAGACAAGAACCAGTATAACCGATAAGGTCTTGGGCCTGGCACCGTACATTATAGCCTTCCTAGGAATAGCAAGCGCCGCTATGTATGGATCGCTACTCTACAAGAGAAAAGAACTAGACGAAGTACTGTTCCTCCCAAGAATACTATTGGGCAAACCCCCATACGAGAACCTAGCTGACAACGTCAAATGGTGCTACCACGCATTCATATATGTCCTCTCCCTTAGAGGCCTCCCCAAGTATGAATGGGAGACTCCAAGAGAATATCTACAACGAGTAGAAGGCATACTATCCGACGAGTATAAGGTACTCCTAGAAGATCTAACAAGAGAATATGAGTTACTCAAATACGGAGAGATACCCGATCCAGACCTCACCGAGTACGTAGTAGAAG
>JALWJI010000176.1 GCA_027081695.1 Acidilobaceae archaeon
TATGTTGGCGGGGGAGATGCATTATCAGTCAACCTCCTGGTAGGAGAATGTACGGGGATTAGAGTAGTTTGAGGTGTCCCGTTATCTCGTCTATTTTGTGCTCGGGAGCCGGACCGATCGCTATGGTTGTGATCGTGCCTGGTGGAACCTGCGTGTGTCCAGCGTCCTTGATGAGTGATGCTGGTAGCCCAGCGACCTTGGCTTTATTGTAGAGCTCGAGTAGTTCTTTCAAGGTGTCTACCCTTAGCACGACTTTCTCCTGGCCCGATCTCTTCCATGAGTCAAACCATTCCCTCCAAACAGCGTTTCCTCTTTCAAGTATGTTGAAAACAGCCTCGCAACTAGCGTGTGCTACTTGTGCGGCGAGTTTTCCCTTTCCTAGCCTGAGATCTCTGCGTACCACGATAACCTGCTTATACGATGTGGAGGGCATGACCATGCACCATTATTATCCCTGAATTATTGATCCCCTGTATTACCTCGCAATAGGGCATTGGCTTAGAGTATTTCTTCATGGTAATTAACTAGAGCCTTAGACACTATTGAATGTTTTTATCCGCGTGGATATGCCTAGTTCTAACCGAAGAAATAGAATGTCCCTCGATGAGGAGGGATATGATCAGAATTGTAGGTGTTCTTGCCATGAAGATAGTTGGAATAACTAGGCCTGGGGATGTCAAGGCTCACGTAGGTATTATTGGTGGTTCTGGACTATATGATCCGGGAATAGTTGAGGATCCCATAGAGGTAAGGGTTTATACTCCCTATGGAGAACCGAGCGACTTCATTACTGTTGGAAATGTCCATGGGGTCAGAGTAGCGTTTCTCCCACGTCATGGAAGAGGCCATAGGATTCCTCCACATATGATAAACTATCGCGCGAACATATGGGCTCTCAAGGCTCTGGGAGTAAAATACATTATTAGTGTATCGGCTGTCGGTAGCCTACGCGAAGACTATAAGCCAGGAGATTTCGTCGTACCCGACCAATTCATAGACATGACTAAGAAACGAGAATACACGTTCTTCGACGGTCCAGTAACAGCACATGTAAGCATGGCTGACCCCTTCTGTGACGACCTAAGAGAAAAACTACTAGACACAGTGAAGAATCTAGGATATCCGGTCCATTCAAAGGGCACATATGTATGTATTGAGGGTCCAAGGTTCAGCACAAGGGCTGAGAGCAGAGTATGGAAAGAGGTATTTAAGGCAGATATCATCGGAATGACGCTCGTTCCCGAGATTAATCTGGCATGCGAGGCAGAGATATGCTATGCGACACTGGCTATGATAACGGACTATGATGTATGGGCAGAGCACCCAGTAACGGCGGCCGAAGTGGAGAAAATAATGAAACAAAACACTGAGAGAGCACGTAAAATACTATACGAGCTGATACCAAAACTAGCAGGGGAGCCTGACGAGAAGAAGTGTAGCTGTTGCCGGGCGCTCGACCATGCACTCGTATAAAGAACTAGAAGAATCATATAGGAAGGCGCTGGAAAGAGCTAAGGCCCTGCCTAGGATACCGATAGGGGACGAGACGATAATCGTCTCTACTACTCGTGCGAGGGCAGCTGCCCGTATACTATACATGGGTATACTTCATTCAGGGAAACAAGTTTTTCTCTCCACCCCCACAGAAACAATGTACCATTTACTCCCATACAGGGAAACAGGCAAAGTAATAGTCTTTAACGACGAGCCCAGAAGCCTGAGAATAGTTGGACTCGTAGAGTCGGCTGGATTGTTAGGAGTCGAGATAACAATAATCACACCAAGACTCCATCCAGCAGTAAATGAAAGGGTACAACAACAGAATGCAGAGATAATAGAAGTACCTGACAAGGATCCACTACTAACCATGGCGCTATACGCGTTGCTAAACACACCCAGCCTCATGGGCACTAGACAAGATCGATTCCAAGGAGAACTAGACCACCTAGACTCAGCATTAGAATGGATGCGCGATAAAATAACTGCCGAGGAGACTAGGCTAGTAGAGGACTCCGAGACATTGTACTATACACCTGCAACTGAGCCAGGAGGATATTATTACTATGCGCTAACAGGCAAATATCCGCTTCCACTCGACGCCCTTATACCAGGAAAAGCCAAGGGACTAGTGATTCTGACAGGAGTAGAAGAGCTCACCTACAAGGACATCATAATGCAGTATCGAATAAGAGGAGGACAAAAAAGGATCCTAAAAATAGACACAGATCCTATAACGGCAGGACTCTACAGCATTCTAGCAGTAATACTCCTCACTGGCAGAACCACATAGATATACTGTTCACATCAATTTATACGGGGACTAAACTATATGGTCTCCCTGCAGCTCCTATATTTTAAGTGTAGGGGGAGGTCTATGACGAGGCCCCTACCCACACCGAATACCCCTGGGGTAACCCAGGGGATTGAGGTAGTGGTTCTTCGCCGACGACCTCCCCTAGACCTAGAAGCCCATACCGTCTGGGGATCTGAAAATGAAGTCACATATCAGATACGCACTAGTAGTTACCAGTGACAGGGTCAAGAAGGGAATTAAGAAGGACAAGATAAGGCCATTGCTAGAGGGATGGCTCGAAGAAAACAACGGCGTTCTAGTATACTATAGGGTTGTAGGAAATAAGCTCAACGAGATAGTCGACACCGTTAAGACGGCTGTAACATATGCAGACATAGTACTTGTCACAGGCGGCACGGGACCAGGGCCAAGAGACAAGTCGATCGAGGCAGTTGAACTAGTAGCTGAGAAAAAGCTTGAGGGCCTCGGCGAAGAGCACCGCTTTAGGAGCAGGGAAAGCGTGGGGCTGAGAGCATCTATATCAAGAGTATCAGGCTATACGCTTGGTGAATCCCTAATAGTTGTCACGCCTGGCTCTCCTAATGCGGTAAAAGTAATGCTGGAGATCCTGAGTGAAATAGCGCATCACATAGTTGATGCACTTAGAGGAGCAAGCCACTGGGATAAACATCATAAAGATCACTCCAAGCATATGAAGACGTAAGGGGGATACGGGGATACTTCACTTCATATAGTTATTACCTTAGCAGGACTGTTTTCTACTAGGATCTTATTTATTTCTGCTGAATTACACTTTTAAACTCCGAAATATTATTGAACGGAATGAAATCCGATCAGAACGCCTAGACAGAACGCTGACCAATGAGGTGGTGGAAGGGTGGCCCCAGACATAATAGTAGGGAAACACGTATATGGAAGCCTCTACGGGGTACCAGAGGAACTCGCCAGTGACGAAGAATATCTAAAGAACCTAGTACTAGAAGCTGTCAAGGCTTCTGGGGCCACCCTACTAGATCTACGAACCTGGGTTGTTCCGGGCAAGAAAGGCGGGGTAAGTATAATAGCAATAGTATTAGAGAGTCACATCGCGATCCACACATGGCTCGAGTATGGTTACACGACTGTAGACGTCTATACGTGTGGAGAACACACGGATCCCTGGAAGGCCTGGGAAATAATACTACATGGTCTCAGGCCAAAATACTATAGTGTGCACTATGCTGATAGGAGTCAAGTCCCAGGATCAATAAAAGAATACAGGAAAGATTAAGTTTAACTTTGCATCTTTATTAGACTCTTCCTGATACTCTCCTCTATAACCCTACCCAGCTCAGTTCCTCTCTTAGTACTTTCAACGACTACTTCCATTAGTCCGGCTTTTACTCCTCTAGCCTCTAGTAGTTTTAAGCCATAGATAGTTGTTCCACCCGGCGTGGTCACTTCGTCTCTCAGCTCGAGTGGGTGGACTGGTATTGTTTGAAGGTGTTCCATGGTTGCTTTAACGGCGTCCAGTAGTGCTTCTTGTGCTAGTTTCCTTGGCATTCCTGTCATGACTGCTCCTAGAACTAGGGCGTCTATTATTTCTGCAAGGAATGCGGGTGTGCTTCCTATGAGGGATGTCCAGGTGTCCATGTATTCTTCGGGTATCCAGTATACTGATCCGATGCATTTGAAGAGTTGTTCTATGAGTCGTCGGTCTTCTTCTGTTATTTGTGTTGAGGGATCGTATGTTAATGCGGTTGTGCTTTTTCTTATGAATGCATTTATATTAGGCATTGCCCGGAAGATTTTTGCGTTGGGGAATGCTTCTTTTATTGTGTTGAGGTTTACTCCTGCTAGTACTGATACGAGTATCTTGTTCTTAACTGTTTCCTTGAGGTTATCCACTATGCTGGGAAACTGGTAGGGTTTTACGCTGATAATTATTATGTCTGCTTTCTCTGAAGCTTTTCTATTGTCTCTAAGTGCTTCTCCTCCGAGTTGTTTTATTATCTTTAGGGTCTTCTCGCTCCTGGCTGTCGCATATACTTGTGATGTACATTTGGATAGTTCTCTTACGAGTACTTGTCCTATTCTTCCTGCTCCTATTACTGCGATCTTTTTTGTGTGGAGCATGGTTCTGGCACCTTCCTTGTGTCTGGCTTTTTGTCGTGTTCTGGTGTGGGAGTCGTGTGGGCCCTGGAAAATATATTTTGTTTTCTCATTACTCAAATATTAATACTATATCGGTTTCCTAGATATTCCCCTTGGATAGAGGAAAACGGTTTACCGCCCCAACTATGCCAACTGACGGAGATGACATAGAAGTGAAGCTAGTTGACCCACTGCTAGCATTTGTTCTCGGCTATACGCTTTTAGTCGTCGCCAGCAGTAAAGGTGTCCGCGTATACTATAGTCTGATGATTCTAATCACGGTCTTTTTCGCATTCTCTATGAGCATCGACGAGCTTGAGAAATCATTTTTAGACCTCTATTCGTGGAACGATATACGCGTTTTCGTCTACATATTCCTCAGCATGCTCCTAGCAGGCATAATGAAGGCCCAAGGAAAACTAGACGGACTAGTAGAATCAACATCAGGAGTCAGCTGTAGGTTCAGCCTCCTAGGTGTTCCGGCAATTATAGGATTAATGCCGATGCCAGGTGGAGCGCTTGTAAGCGCTATAGCGCTAAAGGACAAGTTTTTCAAAGAAGCCCGTCTATCTCCCGAGGACGCAACATACATTAACTACTGGTTCAGACACCTATGGGTGCCTGTATGGCCATTGTTCCAGAGCGTAGTTATTACAGCCGCTGTCCTAGCTATAGATCCCCTGGACGTAGTAAGCCATACGTGGCCAGGGACGATTGGAGCAATAATTGGGGGCCTGGTTATAGCCTACTTTGTGCTCCGCGGAACGGCGTGTGGAAGGCAGAACATCGAGAATCCTCTCAGACTATTCTTGGCGAGTTTCTGGCCTCTACTGCTACTGGCTGTCCTCTTCCTATTATCTAGGACAGAGATGAGCTTAGTTATCTCTCCTATTATTCCATGGTATTCGGACGAGCCAATGCTAGTTTCTCTCGTTATAGTTGTATTGTTAACGGTTCTTAGCAAGATCCCAGACCGGAAAGGATGGGTTGAGGCACTAAAGCTTGCCACGAAGCCTACAATCCATATTGTATTGTTCGAGAGCCTCTTGTTTAAGAACATGATAATCAACAGCGGTGCGGCAAATAGTACGGCTAGCCTCCTAGATAAAGACCTATTACCATTGGCAGCGATGCTTTACATTATACCTTTTGTACTTGGACTAGCGGCTGGTGGAGAGAACTTCTTTGCCAGTACAGCTATACCCTTGCTTGCGGCTGTCATAGGTGTGGGAAGTAGCGTTAACTGGGGTTATCTCTCGGTCGCTTATCTGGGAGGCTTTCTGGGTGTAATGGCTAGTCCAGTGCACTTGTGTCTAGCCCTTACACTGACATATTTCAACGCAAGGTTTTCGCCAGTGATTATAAAGGTGCTGGCTTCCGTTATGCTGGCTACATTAGTTGGAGGCATGTTGATATACATATTATATTGGTGATTGATATTTTAGTATAATGTTATTTAAGGATTTATTTTGGGTGATAATGTACTTTGACACTGGTTTATCTTAATTTTTCTTTCTTGTAACTATATTGATATGTATTGAATATAATAGGGTTTACAGGCTGATGGCCGTATAGTCACTCTGATGGATCCGTGTAGAGAGCAGATATTAAAAACGTTAGGAGGGTGTAGGTTTTGAACGTGCTGGTTTTCGTAGGTCATAGGAAGGAACTCGTAGAGGGTCTAAAAGGATACATACTTAGACTGCTCGAATTCTTTCCAGAAAGCGAGCGCCACTTCTACATTTTCTCAAGTGAAGAATCCCTCCCAGTTATAGAGAAAGAACTTGCTGAAATCGATAGGAAGCTAGAGGGTTGTTTTGGATGCAACATTATTGTTATAAGCGACGAGGTAACTCCCATCGACAGGATTAAAGAACTAGTCAGTAACGAGACCGATAGTGTCATTGTTGCTTTACCACATAGCTGGGTGATTCTGAGCAGATTCCTCAATGCACTCCGGGAGAGCGGTATTAGTAAGATCCCTGAGACGTGGTATATGTATGAGCCAGGTCTTCTCTGGAAGGGGCTCGAGTACCCATATATTCCTGGGTCGGTTGTACTCCCGAAGAAGAAAGGATTCAAGTGTAAGATACCGTGTACAAAGGGTCTCGCCGACAAGTATCAGAACCTAGAGAATTTATGTGTTCTTGGTAAGGGTAAGCCGAGACTACCTCCCCTTAGATGCGCAATAGCCGAGCTATCTAGAAGGATAAACGTAGCTCTTAAGGCAGTTATCCCTCCACCCACGCAGAGACTATCGCTAGATGATATCAAGCCGCATGAAGCATCGTTCCGCTTGGCTCTCTCAAGCGACTATATGGGTGAAGCTATAGACTTCATTCTGCCGATACATGATGAGCGGGAATTCATAGATGCTCTCGGAAACTTGACAACCGAAGTGTGCAGGTTCATGGACTCGCTATGGGGCCAATTAAAGATCCATGGAAGACTAAAGACCCATAGACGTAACGCCTTTAGACAACTGATCTATATAAGTGGCCTCTCCATGCCGAGAATAGTAGACTGTTCCGGTCCCTCTTGTGGCTCTAGAGTAGTCGGTAGAAAACTGGAGGATTTAGCTAAGAGAAGCGGTAAATCCCTACTCGTCGATTCTAATATGATGTATGCCGGGGTTCACAACATAGCGTATAAGGGTATAGAGGTCTTTGTCCCCTACTGTATATTCTACGAGGTCTCAGCTATCTACTCTGAGAGCGCTAAAGCACAAGAGTATGGAGACGTGTTTATTGATTTAGCGGCATACATGGGCCTCGAAGAATTACTGATCAGCGGCAGTGGAGAGCTAGTTTCATCCCATATGGCCCACAAATGTGAGGCAGTTCTACCAATGATGGATCCATTCCTATTATCCAAGAGTATCATCGTAACTAGAGATATAGGAGCATATAGGCTATGGAAGATCCACCCAATGCTTGCCGGCACCGACATAGTATTAGTCGATAGTCCATCTTGTGACGAGATGGCTATACGAGTGCGAGATCTTAGCTATGATGAAGCAATGTACTACTTCCTACAGTTAGTTGTATTGTTACGATTGCTGACACGCGGGAAATACCACAAAGAGAACATGAGGTTCCTTCAGGTGGACTTCGAGGCTGCGGGAGAGAAAGTATATGTGCCGTATCCTAAAATATCACTCTACAAGTAAGACTAGGTAGACCAAGGGAAAACAATAGAAGTCGATAATGGATACGTCGGGGATACAATGGTTAGAGTCCGAGATAGGCCTTTTTCACCATTGGGTTCTCTTTGAGTTCATCAACGGTTCCTTCCAATACTATGCGGCCGTTCTCGATGATGTAGGCGTAGTCTGCTATTTGCATGCTCATGTGTATATTCTGCTCTACAAGTAGCACTGTCAGCTTCCACTCGTCTCTGAGCTTGCTGATTGTCTCTGCTATTTCCTGGACTAGTTTAGGTGCTAGTCCCAGGCTTGGTTCGTCGAGCATGAATAACACGGGGTTTAGCATGAGTCCTCTAGCGATCGCTAGCATTTGTTGCTCTCCACCGCTCAAGGTGCCAGCTAGCTGGTTTCTTCTTTCTTTGAGCCGAGGGAATAGTTGATAGACCATTTCTAGTATTTCATCGGCTTTCTCCCTGCTTCTAGGGATGCTAGCTGCCATGACTAGGTGCTCCTCCACTGTTAGCTGTGGCCATAGCCTTCTTCCTTCTGGCACGAGTGTCATCCCAATGTTGACTTTCTTGTGGGGTGGTAGCTCGGTTACGTCTTCTCCGTTGAATAGGATTTTCCCGCCCCAGGGCTTGACTACTCCCATTATTGTCCATAATGTTGTTGATTTCCCTGCACCGTTGCTTCCAAGTAGTGCCGTTATTTGTCCTTTTCTGGCTTTCAGATTAACTCCGAAGAGTACTTGGGTTTCTCCGTATCCTGACTCGAGTTTCTCTAATTCAAGTACGTGTGTCATCGCGATCACCCCTTCTTCAGCGCCTTGACGAACTTGAGGGCCATTTCTGGGTCTCCCAAATATGCTGTTATTACTTCAGGGTTGCTTGCTACTTCTTCGGGTGTTCCTTCGGCTATCTTTCTTCCGAAGTGGAGTACAACGATTCTGTCTGCTAGGTTCATTACAGCGTGCATTACGTGCTCTATCATTATCATAGTTATGTTCTTTTCTGACCTGATCTTTCTTAGCAGGTCAAGCATTTTCGCTACCTCGCTTGGGTTTAGTCCGGCGAGTACCTCGTCTAGCAGGAGTAGTTCTGGCTCCTCGGCTAGGGCTCTTGCGAGCTCTAGTCTCTTCTTCTCCTGGATGTTTAGTATTCTGGCGGGAAGATCCGCTTTCTCCTTTAGTCCGACGAATTCAAGTATCTCTAGTGCAATATCCCTAGCCTCTTCCTCTGTTATATGGCCATGTCTCCTGCCGTATAGGGCTCCTATCATAGTATTTTCCAGTACTGTTAGATCTCCGAATGGCTTGACGATCTGGTGGGTTCTGGCTATCCCCATTCTTGCAATCTTATGGGGTCTTAGCCCAGTTATGTCCTTGTTTTTGAATATTACTCTTCCTTCTTCTGGCTTATAGACTCCCGTTATGACGTTGAAGAGTGTTGTTTTTCCGGCTCCGTTGGGGCCTATTAGTCCTAGTATTTCTCCCTGGTTTACTTCGAAGGTTACGTCTGAGAGTGCTAGGAGCCCTCCGAACCTCTTGGTGACTTTCTCGACCCTGAGGATTACAATATCTCTCTCCGCCATCTTTATCACACCCCCGGGCTACTCTACGTATTTTCTTAGGTTGGGGAACTTTGATCGGATGAGTCCTGCTACTCCTTCTGGTAGGAATGATACTACTGCGACGACTATGATGCCTAGTATTATGTATGCTAGCTGTGGCAGGTAGGTGTTGGTGAGTCTATAGATTATATAGTAGATGAAGGCTCCTATTATCGGTCCTATGAATGTTCCTAGTCCTCCAATGACATTCATAACGATCATGTCGACGCTTATTCCTAAGCTGAAGTTCTCTGGTGTGAAGTTGAATTGTCTCCAGCTGTATACGCTCCCCCAGATGGCTGCGAGTCCTGCAGCTATCATGAATGCGTAGATCTTGTATCTTACAGTGTCTACTCCTATTACTTCCGCGGCGTCCTCGTCTTCTCGTATTGCTGCGAGTCCGTAGCCGAATTTGGAGACTTTTACTATGTATGCTACGATTAGTGTTATTACGAATGCTATGAAGAAGACGAAGTATGTTTCCTCGAGGAACTTTGGTCTTGTTACATTGAAGTATATTTCTCCTCCTCCTGCTCCTCCCCTGTAGGTCATCTCTAGGTACAGGATTACGTAGTCTAGACCTATGGTTGCTATTGCGAAGAATGCTCCTCTAAGCCTTAGTACTGCTGCTCCTACGGTTGCTGCAAGGAGTACTGAGAGTCCTACTCCTATAAGCATGCCCGTTAGGAATATAGTGTAGGGGTTGGCTCCTTGGAGTATTTGTTGTGAGTATTTGCTTAGTTCGTATGCTGTGAAGAATCCTCCTATTCCGAAGAATACTACGTGTCCGAAGCTCACGTATCCTGTGTAGCTCATTATTACTGCGAGGCTTAGTGCAATGCCGATGAACTTCATTAGATCCATGAATATTGCTGCTGTAGATGCACTTATGTATCCAGCATAGTATTGTACTCCGATTATGCCGAATATGACGATGAGTATCCACATTATGTAGGATGAGGGCTTCGTGAGGTACTTGGTTATCTCCGTCATGGCTCTTCACCTTCCGAACAGTCCCTGTGGCTTGACGAGTAGGATTACTACTAGAATGACGAATGATACTGAGAGTGCTATTGCTTGGGTACCGGTTAGTGCCATCGTTATGCCGTAGGCTAGTCCGATGATGAGGCCACCGATAAAGGTTCCTATGACGCTGCCAAGGCCTCCGAGTACCACTATGACGAAGCTTAGTGGGGCTAGGAAGTGTTCTAGGTCGGGGTTTATACCGTTCTGTATGTAGAGTGTGAATATTGCGCCTGCGCTTAGAGCCATCGCTGTTGACAGGACTG
Source organism: Acidilobaceae archaeon (assembly GCA_027081695.1). Taxonomy (GTDB): domain Archaea; phylum Thermoproteota; class Thermoprotei_A; order Sulfolobales; family Acidilobaceae; genus S143-63. The sequence goes on from JALWJI010000176.1 coordinate 10,490, forward strand.
TTGTTAGGAGCTTTACTTTTACGGGGTCGTATCCTGTAAGTGCTACTGCTCGTGAGTCCTGTGCTACTGCTCTTATCGCTAGGCCCCAGACGGTTTTTCTTAGGAATAGTTCGACCAAGGCTATTAATATGACTGCATAGAATAATCCTACTAGCCAGCTATACTGTATGGATACTCCTAGTATTTCGAAGTAGGGTTTTCCTCCTATTTGTATGGTCCAGCCTGTTAGACCCTCGAACTGTAGATACCAGCCTTGGGCGCTCCCATAGTAGAGG
>JALWJI010000177.1 GCA_027081695.1 Acidilobaceae archaeon
GCCCTAAGCCTACTCTTCCTAAAAGGAGCACTAGACGCCGGCTACAGAGCAATAGTATTCACCAGCGAGTCAAAGCCATTTGACTACATTGTAAAAGCAGAAGCCTCCGGATTCCCTCTAGAGAACCATTACTTAGAACGAAAACTAAGAATATACAGTATGCAGTACCCCGGTCCCCTTACAAAAGAACTAGCCAACACAATCGTCGAGAGACTATCCCACGCGGTAAAGAAATTATCAGACCACTACGACTTCCTAGTAATAGACTCAATAACATACCTAGCAGCATCAGCAACACCAGCACTCCTAAACACACTATTCGTACAGCTCAAATCCCTAGTTGTCTACAATAAAGGAGTAATCATAACCTCCCATCCCGGAATCGTGCCCGAAGAAGCAAGAGTTAGACTAGCAGGCTCGGCAGACGGCTACCTCAAGACCTCAGCCGCCGTAATAGGAGGCAGAAGACTCAAGGTCCTCTCGGTCGTAAAGCTTAGGGGTGCTCCTCCTGGAATCGATACAACAATTACATTCGATGTTGATCCAGCCTTCGGAATCAAGCTAGTCCCAATCATGGTAAGCCAGGCATAGTCCTGGGGGAGGTGGGGGAGCATGGCACTAGGAGTACCGAAGCTCAAGCTGAGAAGAAAAAGTAGCCCCAAAAAACAGATACTAGAGCAACTAGGGATCAAAGAGATAGACTTTGGTGAGAGACCAGCATATCTAGAAGAATACATTAGGAAAGTAACCGAAGAACTGGGAGAGACACCAGAACTAGTTGACAAGCCAAGTAGCGAGCTAAAAAGAGCGAGAAAATTCAACGTTATTTATCCAGTAGGCGGAGGAGTATTCATTCACGCCTATACCCCCAAGGACCCCCTGGAAGCTTTCAATATCTATGGAGTAATAGAACCCCCAAGACCAGACGCAAAACTACTAAGACTTATAGACGAAGCACTCGCGATGATCATATCAGAAGAACACACGCCCAGAAGCGCTGAAGAAAAGAAAGCACTACTACTCACCTTAATAGACGAAGTAATAACACCAGTAGACGAGGCCCCCGACTACGGTGAACTACTAGAAAAAGGAGTAACAATAACCAAAGTCCCAGTAAAGAAAGATGAAATCGACTACCTAAAATACCACGTTGTCAGAGACAAGGTAGGTGTAGGAGTACTAGAACCCTTCCTCAGGGATCCATATCTAGAGGACATAACCTGCAACGGAGCCGGGCCAATCTATGTGGTCCACAAGATATTCGGCAACATGAAGAGCACCGCAGGCTTCAAGACACATGACGAACTAGACGACTTCATAGTAAAATTGGGAGAGAAAATAGGAAAACCAATAAGCCACGCAAGACCAGTAATAGACGCGACTCTACCGGACGGAAGTAGAATAAACATAGTATATGGAAAAGACGTAAGCCTATTCGGAAGCAACTTCACAATAAGAAGAGTAGCCAAGATACCAATCAGCGTCACCCAGCTGATAAACTGGGGCACCTTCGACGAGAGAATAGCAGCCTACATGTGGATGATGCTAAGAGAAGGAATGAGCGTCTTCATATGTGGAGAAACAGCAAGCGGAAAAACAACCAGTCTAAACGCCATAGCCGCATTCATAAAACCAACAGCAAAAATCGTAACCATAGAAGACACTGCAGAAGTCGTCCTCCCACACCCCAACTGGACACGAGAACTAACTAGAGACACGGGAAGACCAGAGACCAGCGTCACAATGTTCGACCTACTCAGGGCAGCACTAAGACAAAGACCAAACTACATCATAGTAGGAGAAATAAGAGGTGCAGAAGGAAACATAGCCTTCCAAGCAATGCAAACAGGCCACCCCGTAATGGCGACATTCCACGCAGCAGACCTAACCAGGCTCATCCAGAGACTCACCAATCCACCTATAAGCGTACCCAAGACAAACATGGATAGCCTAAACATAGCCTGGTTCCAGAGCGCAGTCTACACAAAGACAGGACTACTAGCAAGAAGAGTAATAGCAATCAACGAAATAATAGGCTACGATCCAGCAAGCGACGGTATAGCCGCTATACCAGTATTCACATGGGACCCAGTAGAAGATAGATTTATCTTCGCCGGAAAAGGAGCAAGCTACCTCCTCGAGGAAAAAATAGGGACCATGAGAGGACTCACTAAGAGAGAAATGAAAATCATATACGACGAGCTCGAGATGAGAGCTGCATATCTCCGAGAACTAGTAAATAGGAAAATATTCGAGTATCCTAAAGTCTTCAAAGCAATAGTCTACGCTGACAGAGTTGGCATTGAAACAGCATTAAAGCGAATACGGCAAGGACAACTAGACTTCTAGCAATAAAAGGAGGCTGAACAGAGATGCTGTCGAACATTAATCTAAGAATGTTTTTACCAGCAAAAGAGAAGAAGACATTTCTATACATCGCCTTACTAATTATAGGGATAGCTGTATTCGTACTAGGTACACGTATAGCATCAACAATGCTTGAGAGCGTCGGTAT
>JALWJI010000178.1:0-1133 GCA_027081695.1 Acidilobaceae archaeon
CTATAAGCCTTATACTCTTAGCAGGTGCAAATCCATAGACACCCATCCTTTTAGGTCTTCGACCCTTGTTTGGCCTGGGCTTCCTCCTGCCTCCCTTCCTTACCCTCACTCTTACCACAATTACTCCCTGTTTAGCTTTGTAACCGAGGTTTCTAGCCCTATCAAGCCTTGTGGGTTTATCGACTCGGATTATAGCAGGCTGCCTACGCCACAGGATTAGCCGTTGCTTCATCAGCATGCCATGGACTCCGTCGTACGGCCTCCTCCAGGCTTCGGCTATATAGTGGTACATCGACTTTGCCATCTTTCACCATCCCTCTTCTCAAATCGGATAGGCCAAGGTTTTAACTCTTATACCTGTCCCTGTCCACGAAGTAATACAGGAGAAATAAAATCTTGTCTATTGAACCATCTATTATAGGCGTAGAAATTAATGCAAACGTTATACCCAGATCAGTATATGGTTGATGACGAGGAGTCAGGTCATGGAGCCTAGCAATATACTGATAGGAATTGTAGGTAAAACTAACGTAGGAAAATCAACATTCTTTGCGGCGGCGACAGAGACAACCGTAGAAATAGGCAATAGGCCATTCGTAACAATTGATCCAAATATAGGAGTTGCATATCTTAGAAAAAGATGCGTACATGTTGAACTGGGATTAGAGAAATGCGACGCATCAAACAGCATATGTCTCATGGGCTGGCGCTTCATACCTGTAAAGGTTATGGATGTAGCCGGCCTTGTTCCAGGAGCTCATCAGGGTAGAGGTCTCGGAAACAGGTTCCTTGATAACCTTAGGAGAGCAGATGTTCTCCTTCTTGTAGTTGATGCAAGTGGATCAACTGATCCCGAAGGAGTCCCTGTAAAACCGGGAACCTATGATCCTGTAGAGGAGGTAAAGCAAATCATCTATGAAATAGATGAATGGATGTATTCTATAATAGAGAAAGACTGGGACAAGGTTGCTAGAACAATAGACGCCAGTAAAACCCTCGACATAGCAGGAGCACTGGCACAGAGACTAAGCGGATTAAGTATAACCAAACCGCATGTCGCCGAGGCTCTTGAGAGAACAGGTTTGATAGATAAGAAACTGACGAACTGGACAAAAGAAGAGCTCAGAGAATTC
>JALWJI010000178.1:1143-2486 GCA_027081695.1 Acidilobaceae archaeon
GAAAAATATCTAAACCAATAGTAATTATTGCGAATAAAATTGATTTGCCGAGAGCCCATGAGAACTATGAAAGAATAAAAAGAGAGTTTCCAGATTATAAGATTATACCGACAAGCGCGGCGGCAGAATTACTTCTAAGAAAACTAGCAAAAGAAGGAAAGATCAGGTATATTCCCGGAGACGACTCATTCGAGATAATAGAAGAACTAGATACGAAAACGACAAGAATACTTGAAATGATAAAGAAGAACATAATGGAAAAATATGGAGGGACAGGTGTCCAGCAGGCTCTTAATACAGCCGTTTTCGATGTCTTAGAAATGATCACAGTGTATCCCGTGGATGACCCTAACAAGTTCACCGATAAACAGGGTAGAGTGCTCCCAGACGTTATTCTCGTAAAGAAAGGAACGACTGCTAGAGAATTCGCCTTCAAGATACACACGGATCTAGGAAAAAGTTTCATCTATGCAGTGAACGCGAAGACAAAACAACGAATAGGAGAAAACTATCTCCTTCAAGATGGAGACGTTATAAAGATAGTCGCCGCCAAAAGGTAGGGTACTTTATAACTACTTCATATCAGCGATCTTCTTTGCACGTTTGATTGTCCCACTAGTACTTAGGGGTGTAGCTAGCACTTGGACACCCGATATCTCTCTAAGCAAGCCAAGCACACCGAGTGCCTTTAACTTATAGGGTTCTCGTACCCTTATGATGCCTCTATTCGTAGTATTGTTAAAATAGACAAGTTGAAACCCACTCTTTATAAAACCAGATTCACCTAGCACATCCCTAGCTAGTTCATACAGGGATCTACGGATGTCGGCTTCGCTCAGGTCTTGTCCGGCTACGATCTCGAATACAACGTAGCGTTTCCTAGGCCTTTCTGCTAGTTCGGATAATTTACGTTCTAGCCTTCTAGCATTTAAGCCAAACGTCAGTATCTCTATTGATCTCTTAAGGTTTCGAGTCTGCCGAAGTAGATAGATTGATATAATGATCGAGGCTATTGCCATAGTTATCGCGAGCACAGTCATCAATAGTAGCATATTCACCTAGCATCCCTCAGGGGAGAGATAGATTAATCATCTCACTCATTGGTCGGTCTCTTCATCATAGGGACCATGAAGAAAGAGTAGTTTTCTAGAGACTATTAATATAGTATTAGTCTAGGAATAGCAGAGTATTTGAATAGATCTAAATAGCCTGCAATACACCACGAGACATGGCGGTAAAGCTAGGTGACAAAGAGTGGCACTAGGAGCACCACCAACGGCGTACGATAGGGCTACGACAATCTTCTCCCCCGAGGGAGACCTATACCAGGTAAAATACGCGTT
>JALWJI010000179.1 GCA_027081695.1 Acidilobaceae archaeon
ATTATAGTTTATAATCCAGGGAAAAACGCATCCCTTACATGGGCTAATGAATGGGGATACCGGACCCAGGTAGCTACGAGCTAACAGTACTGCTGGGCCTCGCAGTAGCTTTCTACATGGCATGGAATCTTGGCGCGAATGACGCTGCAAATCCTACGGATACAGCAGTCGGTGCTGGAGCACTTAGCCTCCGTAAGGCAATACTTCTATTCGTCGTATTCGCGATTCTGGGAGCCCTCCTCGAAGGATACAGAGTAATCAAGACTATTGGAAAAGGCGTCGTAAAAGACCTGGATCCAGTAATGGCACTCTCTGCTGGCCTCGCAGCAGGATTATGGGTGACGATCGCTACTAGAAAAGGCCTTCCAGTTTCAACAACACACTCAGCTGTTGGTGCCGTCCTAGGAGTCGGTCTTACTCGACAATACTTAGAGGGAGTAAATGAGTCTATTGACTGGGGAGTAGTGGTTAAAGTCGTCCTAAGCTGGATCACTAGCCCTATAGGAGCAATAATCCTAGCAATACTCCTATACAACGCCCTAAAATTCATCGAGACAAAATTCCTTGTCCATCGAAACGCAGACAAGTTCTTCCGCTACCTACTTATATTCAATTTAGCGTTTAGCGCATATGCGTTCGGAGCCAATGATGTTGGAAACGCAACTGGTGTATACGTTACAGCGGTCTCAAGCGTAACAGGCATGCCAGACGATAATACCATGAGACTTCTAGCGTTATGGGGAGGATTGGGAATAGCATTAGGAGCACTTATATGGGGATACAGAGTAATTATGACTGTAGGATTTAAGATAACCAAGCTCGACTACGTAAGCGGAGCGGCAGCAGAGCTGAGCAATGCATTAATAGTGTATCTCTTCACTAGGCTCGCGATGCCAGTATCTACTACTCATGCCAGTGTATCGTCAGTTATAGGAGTCGGCATTGCCAAAGGCAAGGGATTAAAGGGCATAGATAAATGGACTGTGTTGATAATCTTAGCTGGATGGATCGCGACTGTCCCGGTAGCCGCCGGCCTAGCCTCACTAATATACACTTTACTTCATATTATCTGATTTTTATCAAAGAAGTAGAAGCCCCTATAGGGGTGAATTAAATGGCTGGCACCTGGGCATGGATAGGACGTAGGAGAGAGGAAGAAATACTCCGTCTAGAGTTAAGCCATATAGACCACATACATGACGTGGCTAAACACTCTCTTGAACTAGTAAAGGCATTTATGGAAAAAACTACTGAGGAGCTTGTCAATTATTATGAAAAAGTATCGAAAGCAGAAAACAAAGCCGATGAAGTCAAGGAAGGAATCCTAAAGGATCTCTCTGAAGGAGTCTTTCATCCAATTGACAGGGAGGAGCTACTACGACTAGTCCTAGTAGCAGATGATATAGCGGCACATTTGAAGGCTGCTTCAAGAAGATTACTCCTATTCTCGAAGACTAGCAGCAAGAAGCCCTCTAAACAAATCTTGTCTGGGATGGAGCAGATAGCAGAGTTAGCTGTTAGAGCAGTTGAAAAAATAAAAGAAGGAATTGAAGCCGTGAGGAAAAACCCAAGACACGCAGTGGAGCTAGCAAGAGAAATAGAGAGACTAGAGGAACAAGCCGACGATATTAGAAGTGAAGTAGAAGAAAAAATACTCGAATGGTGTAACAAGGAAGGAGAAACAGGATCATGTATAGCATTATATAATGCCCTGGAGAGCCTTGAAACCGCCACAGATAAGTGCGAGGATACCGCAGACGTTATACGAAGCATAGCAATACTAAACTTATAACGTAAACTCACGCTTTTTCCTCGCATCTCAAAGGATCCAAAGAGATTATACTCTAACTATAATTATGGTAGTACATGACATATCTATAAGAGGCCTAAATGAGAGAAGAGAGTTTGGGTCATCAAAGAGAAAGACGGAGGTGGTAGCTAACAATGATACACAGCAAGGAACCAACCGAGAACGAAGTTATACTGAGAGTAGAAAAGGCAAGACAACGAGACCATGGCAAGAGAAGAGTAAGGATAGACCTAACTGTTATGAAAAAGCTAGGAATAGAGCCTGGCGATATAGTAGAGATCGAGGGTAAGAGGAAGACAGTAGCTATAGCCTGGCCTGCTCTCCCGGAGGATCACGGGAGAGGAATTATAAGAATGGACGGTATACTTAGAAAGAACGCAAATGTAAACTTAGGCGACAAGGTAATCGTTAGGAAGGCGAAGGTCAAGCCAGCCCAAAAAGTCAGGCTAGCCCCCACAAGCCACACAATATCTGTTGACGAAGGATTCAAAAACTACGTTAAGAAAAAGCTCAGAGGAACACCACTAGTCGAAGGAGACATCCTAATAGTACCGGTTCTTAGCCAGGAAATTCATCTAACAGCAGTTCTAACAAAGCCAAGGGGCCCCGTGATAATAACGGAGAACACTATAATAGAGATCCTCGAGAAGCCAGT
>JALWJI010000180.1 GCA_027081695.1 Acidilobaceae archaeon
GAAACCTCTATGTTCTCAACAGTAATCACGCCGGTACCAATAAACGATAATGCATATAGAAATGCTAGTAGATTGCCAGCAGAGGAGAGGATTGGGCGGAATATAGTACCCTTTAATGCCTTTGATGCAACCGAGAGTCCTAGAACAGTAAAGAGTATAGCATAGTATTTGGCTGAGTACATTTCAATCGGTACCTGTGTGCCTCCACCGTATTTTTGTAGCAATAGGTTAAACAAGACCGGCAGCACGTAGAGAAATATAACTATCACGAGAAGAGCATCAAGTATACCGCTAATAGCGTTTCTAACCATTTGTTTCCAGAACTTCTCCTCTTTAGCCACCATAAGAAACCACCATGCCTTACGTCGTCTTTGTGAGATTTACAGATACCTTGTAAAGGCCGTAGACACTGCCCTCAATGTGAATAGTATAATTCGCAGGGTCAAACCTATCTAGAGGCACACCTATTTCAACAACGTCTCCTTGATTTAATACTTCTCCATCCGTAGAGCCCACAAGTTCTCCTTTGGAATAGATAGATATTGTATAATTCTTTAGAGGTGCTGAGACATTATAGTTAAATACAAATAATAGAGTGTTATCGGAGACCTGAGTAGTTATCTGTAGTCCATCGACGGTTTCAACAAACTGTATCAGGGGCACGGCTGCAATTGCTAGAAGCAGTACTCCGGCGATCTGTATTAATAATGCGAGGAACCGCATTAGCCCCACCGATCCATTATTTTTCGGTAGGGCATTTCTTTACTAGATCAACTCCTCTCCCCAAGATTATTGCTCCTGCCGCCAGAGCTATCCCAAGGAAGGCGATTTTCACTAGGAGGTTGATTAGTACCTGTGCACTTATTCCTAGAATTACTGCAGCATTCTGTTCTGTTATCTCTGTTGCTAGCTGATATTCATTATACATCTTGTATCCAGCGGCGAAAACTATAAGCAACAGTACAACACCTAAAACGATGAGTCCTAGTCCAATTGCAAGGCCTCTATCGCTTATCAAGTTGCTAGACACCTCGATTCCCATCTTGCTATTAGTTATATAAAGGTTTCAGTAATATATTAGATTTAACAATGATCCACGTATTCAATAACAAGAGGATATTTTGTATAGTAGTTAGAAGGAAAACTCTACATTATATTTTATCGTGTCAAGCAATACATTGATCATTGGAGGATAGAGGTTGAAGAAAGAGTTCAAGGTAAGTAGATCCGAATACGAGCTACTGAAAAAAATTGCAAGAATCGGAATAGAAGAAGCCGATATAGAGGAATTAGCCAGAGAACTTGGCGTGAATAAATCTACGTTAGAGAGTCTTCTAAGACTCCTAGCTGAAAAAGGAGTTATAGGAATAGAAGAAACCGAAGAAATCAATTACTCGTTGACCAATAAGGGAGAGGAGGCTCTAAGCCAGGGACTTCCAGAGGAGCAATTAATTGATTTGATTCTATCAGGTACTTCCAGCCTAGAGGAAATAAGGTCAAAGCTAGGCGATATAGCCGGTATTGCTATAGGGCAGGCCCTTAAGAAGAAATATATAACGATCAAAGACGGGAAAATTGTTCTTCAAGTAGATCCCGATCAGGCAAAGAAAGAGATCAACAATCTCAAAATAATACTCGAGAAAATCCCCGAAGGAATAAAAGAAGTCCCCAAAGACCTGCTGAAAAGAGGTCTCGTAAAGAAGACTAGGATAAAGAAAGAAAGAGTAAAGATCCTTGTACCGCTAGACGAGGTCCTCGATAACGTTGTTGTTGAAGTATCTGCCCTTACAAGGGATTTGATAAGGAGTGGAGAATGGAGGCAAGTAGCATTAAAGAAATATGATATTACTGCGCTTCCGCCCCGAGAATACCCTGCTAGGAAACATTATCTATCCGAGTTCATTGAAATGCTTAGGGATATACTGAAGGAAATGGGTTTCAAAGAAGTAGAAGGCCCGATAATTGAGCTTGAATTATTCAACTTCGACCTACTATTCCAGCCACAAGATCATCCTGCTAGAGAGATCCATGATACTCTCTGGATAAAAGAAGGACGGGTTAGAGAAGTGATACCAGAAGAGCTACTAGATAGGGTAAGCAGGGTCCACAGTTCTGGATGGAGATACGAGTGGAGTGCCGAGATTGCTAAAAGACTCGTTTTAAGGAGTCAAACGACTTCTGTCTCGGCAAGAATACTGGTATCAAAGCCAAAGCCGCCACTACGAGTATTCACATTGGGCAGAGTATACAGGAGCGATGTAGTAGATGCCACACACCTCCCAGAGTTCCACCAGCTAGACGGTCTCGATGGCGATAACGCATACACGTTCAGGGATCTTTTAGGCGTTCTCAAAGAAATATCGGAAAGACTAGGATTCGAGATTAAATTCAAACCAGGATACTTCCCCTTCACAGAGCCTAGCGTGGAAGGATACGTACGACTCCCCAATGGCAAATGGCTAGAACTATTTGGTGCAGGCATGATGAGGCCCGAAGTCCTCGAAATGGCAGGAATAGATTATCCAGTGGGCGCCTGGGGATTCGGAGTCGAGAGACTAGCTGCCGCTTACTATGGTCTAACCGATATCAGGCATCTCTACACAAAAGATCTCCGCAGAATTCAGCTATCAAAAATCAAGCTCTAGAAGGTGTAACAGAGATGCCGGTGCTTAAATTCAAAATAGACTATCTCCTCAAAAACATACAATACGCAGACTTAGAAACTATAAGAGATGCATTGTTCCGACTCAAATGCGAGACCGAGATCTTGGAAGATGGATTCCTAGAGGTAGAGATAAACCCGGACAGGCCCGACATGTATAGTTTAGAAGGACTAGTGCGTGCAGTCAAAGGACTCCTAGGAGCCGAGCGCGGATGGTCAAGACCATCAACACAGAATTCTAGTATAACAGTAGAAGTATCTAACGTAGAGACGAGACCATATATCGCCGCGGCAGTGGTTTACAATGTCAATATTAGAGACGACGAAGATCTGAGACAATTAATCCAGTTTCAAGAAAAACTCCACGACACTATCGGAAGGCGAAGGAGGAAAGTAGCTATAGGCTTCCATGATCTTGACAAACTTCCAAGCAGACAATTATACTATAAAGCATTACGAATCGATGAGATAGAATTCCAGCCTCTGGGAATTGGCTATGCAAAGAAAGCATCGAAAATACTGGTCGAAACAGAGCAAGGCCAAAAATATGGATACATATCTCTAAAGGGCGAATTCCATCCCTTCCTCTTAAGCGGATCAGATGTAATAGCAATGCCACCAGTAATCAACTCTAATATTACAAGAATAGAGGTAGGAACAAAGCATCTATTCATAGACGTGACTGGAACAAACAAAGAAGTGGTAGAAAAAGTACTCGATATAATAGTAAGCAATCTTGCCGAGAGAAAAGGAGCATCTATCGGCCAAGTACATGTACTTTATAATAGTGCACAGATCACGTATCCTACTCTCAAAACTGTGGAGACGGTTCTAGACCTGGACTATGTAAATAATATACTCGGATACTCGCTAGAACCTCATAGAGCTATCGAACTCCTAGGCTATATGAGATATAACGCGTACTTCATGGAAGGTAAACGTGTACGGGTTGAAATTCCACCATTTAGAGCAGATTATATCTCCCCAATAGATCTAGTAGAAGATATAGCCATAGCCATAGGGTACGAGAAACTTCAACCCAGCAGACCAGAAAAATACACCAGAGGCCTGCTACTCTATAAGAACGAGATCAAGAGAATATTACGAGACCTACTAGTCGGAATGGGATTCACAGAAGTAATGCAGCTCAGCCTCGTCAGCCCCGACGATGTCGAACTCGTTCCCAGGAAACCAGTATTCATCAAAAACCCTGTCCAACGAGACTATAGTGTTTTGAGAACAGACCTGATAATTTCCCTTCTTGGCGTTCTGAGGCAAAACCAGCTTCTCAAGAAGCCCGTAAAGCTCTTTGAGATAGGCAGAATAGCATATCTCGCGGAAAACCAAGAAATAGTAGAGAAAGACATGATAGCACTAGCCGTAATGGATGATGAAATGAGCATAGAAAAAATACAGTCTCCCCTGTACACGCTCCTCGAGATACTAGGAATAGAGTACTCTATAAGCTCAGAATGCACAGAGCAGATCTTCATACAAGGTAGATGCGGATCACTCATGATAGGAAATCAAAAACTAGCAGAATTCGGCGAAGTAAACCCGGAAATATTGGAGAAGCAGAACATAGAGTATCCAATAGCATATGCTAACATCGACTTAGAGGTGCTAGCAAAATGGAGCTCCAAGACACTCCACCGCCAGTGAAACTTCCATTAACGTGTATAGGCTTCAGGAACGTTAGGAGACGTGTAATAATACAAGGGGAAGAGTACCCTATAGCGTTGGACGCCGAGATAGATGCATGTATATCTATTAACGGTGAAAGACGAGGAGCACATCTATCTAGGAACTATACAGCAATAATCGAGACACTTCACGATATAAACGTTGGTAAAAGCATCGAACAGTATCTTTATAGAATAGCCGAAAGCCTATTATCCCGCCATCAATACGCGACTAGAGCAACAGCGACTCTAAGAACAACTTATCATACTAGGATCTCTTTTTACGAGATATCGGGAGTAGAACCGGTACAAGTAGAAGTATCAGTAGAGTTCGAGCGTGAGAAGAAGACGCCGAAATGGTCTGTGTCTGTAGGATTATATGGTTTAAGTGTCTGTCCTAGTGCGCAAAGCACGATTAAGGAAAAACTAGGATATAATGACCTCCTAGCCCCCAGCCATAGTCAAAAGGTCTTCGCTAAACTAGTCATAGAGCATGGAGAGGACAGGATTATACGTATTGAGGATCTCGCAACAGTACTTGCACGAGCGTTTTCAGCACCAGCTTTTAGTTTTCTTAAACGAGACAAGGAAGCCCAACTGATAATATATGCACATAGGAGGCCGAGATTCGCGGAAGATATAGCAAGATACGCGTTACTATACGCGTATAATTTATTGAGAGAGAAGAACTTCTCCAGGAATACAATTATAAGGGTCGATGTGGAAAGCATAGAAAGCATACATCCACATAATGTATATGCGTCGCTGGCATTGAGTATTAGTGAAATAGAAGAATTACTTGATAGGTCTGACAGGTATCTCGACGAGCAACATTGACTCGTAATATGACTTAATTCTACCTCCCAGTTTTTTCACAAGCTTGTACGCCTTCGTGTTCTCTGGCATGATATATCCGTACACGTACTTTACTCCATTTTCATGCAACGCTTTATTCAGTGTATATGCAATTTTAGTTCCTAAGCCTCTTCCCTGGAATTTCTCTAGAACAACTATGCCGGCTTCTGCTTTGGTCTGATCTTCTGCAGGAATAGCCTCTGCAACTCCTATTATTTCTCCTGTATCAGCTCTCTCCGCGACAATGACGTAGGCGGGATTGCTCAATATTTTCTCCACGTATGGTTCAAAATATCTAACAATAGAGAAGAAACGAGTGTATATCGTTTCTGTACTTAGCTTCTCATAGAACTCGATTAGCTTCTCTTTATCGCTGGGACAAGCGCCTCTTAATACAACGGGGATTGTCTTACCATTAATTGTTATATTGATTTTGTCGAAAACCCGTCCACAAAGAGGACATGCCTTAATAGTACTAGTCTTATGCATAGTTGAAACCCATTAATTATATCATAGTGAGGCAGGGAATATAATTAGTAGGTAGAAAAAACTATGACAATGCAAATAGATGAATGCGTCAAATAAGGATTAGTCAGGGTCGTGATAGATGATACTGAGACTCGTAGTTAAAAAGACGGCTTTCATTGAGAGTAAGGAGATAAGGACAGGACTGCTCTCTGAAGGATACATGATCGACATGTATAGTGTAGAGCCCTCATATCTTTTATTGCAGTATCCGGAATCAATCGAGGTAACCAAAGGCGAACTAGACAGGTTTTATCGTGTAAAAAAGGGTCCATGGATACAATATTGTCGCTGGCATAGCGGACCCATAGACCGTAAAGACGATCCCTTGGAGCGAATATATTGTAATATAAATAGTGATAGTTACTGTAGGCAACATAAGAGAACTACTAGAGCATTATATGAGCTCTGCGTTACACTACATGGGGATAAAGGCCTAGAAATCTGTAAGCTCCTCGATAAGAAAGTATCAACGGAATACGTGGTTTATCTTACAGACTTTGGAGGATCAAAGCCAAAAGTTGGAATGACGAGGAGTTTTCGTTTTGTAGAAAGGCTAGCAGAGCAGGCCCATATAGTAGCAACACCTCTTTTAACCACGAACTCGGCATATGAAGCGAGAAGACTAGAGATTAAGATAAGTGCAAGCGGGCTGGCCCAAGAAATTAAGCGTCGGACATTAAGAGTCAACAGGAGTATAGGTGAATCAGCAGCTCGTTTGAGTTACTGGGCTAAACGTATATCTGAGGCTCTGGGAATAGACTGGGGAGGTAGACTTCTCAGGGTAACTCCTCCAGACGATCTCCAATACTATATGCAAATTGATCCTCAAAAGATAGCTGGCATGCCATTTATTGTCAAGGGTTTCTGGGGAGGATATCTGTTGGTTGAGGTGAGAGAAGGACGAAAGTACGCCATAAATACTAGAGGGTTGCAGCATAGGGATTCATTAGATTTTCAAGACTAGAGCATCTAAAAGTATTCTGAATACTCTTCTAGCAATATCGTTTACTGCGTCTGGCTCTAGGAATTTCTCGTTTTTATCCAAAGGATTATTCGTTATAATCAATACTGATAGTGAGCGGTATCCTCTTATGTGCTGAACACCATATAGTGCAGCTGTCTCCATTTCAACTGCTAGTGCCCCTGATCTAGATGCCTCGCTGAGGATATCAGGGCTTTCACCATAGAAGGAATCACTGCAGAAAACAGGGCCTATATGGGTTTTGAAGTCTTCTTCGGCCTCTAGTTTCTTATATACTTGCCATAGAAGGCTAGGGTCGGCAGAGGTACTTGGAGGTACCTTGTTATAATATAGGGATAAACCACATGTTCCGGGCAAATAACTGGCACCACTGGATAGGACAATATCTCCTACCCGTATATCGTTGTTTAACGACCCTGCTGTTCCTAGACGGACAAAAGTTCTTGTTCCAAGCATGAAAAGTTCCTCGACTAAGATAAGCATACTGGGGCCCCCAATACCGTGGCTAGCAACCGTTACTGGGGATCCCCGGTATTTTCCTGTGTAAATAATGTATCCCCTCTTTTTATTGATAAGACGCGCCTCCTCTAACTCTCTGGATAAGGCCTCGGCTCTTCCAGGATCTCCCATTATGATTGCTGTGCTGGCTACATCAGACGACTGGGCGTTTATATGTATTGGTTTTCTCCTCATAGATTGTCACCAAGAGTCTCCGTATTATAATATGATCCGTCTCAATCATAAATTATAGTTGGACTAACAATGGTGTATACACAATGAAAATAACCAGTATTGATCTGGGAGCTACCAACACGAGAATAGGATACTTTCAATACGATAAGGAAGAGTCCTTCTACAAATTCGCCACAATCAGAACAGTCGACGGAGCAAAACTGGCAGGCTGGCTAACGAGAAAAGTCTTAGAGCTATCTCCTTGGAGTAGTCACCCAGATATCATAGTTATATCGTCCTTTGGCCCTATAGATTATCAGTCTGGAGCTATAGTAGAGCCACCCAATTATCCTGCTAGGCATATACCTCTAAGAGAAGAATTCGAGTCTAACTTCAAAAACAGCATAATCCTCCTCGTGAACGACGCCGTGGCAGGAGTATGGTCCGAGTACTTGGGATACGCGATTAATAGAAACATAAGGGATCTGGCATATGTGGCTGTTGGGACTGGAATAGGTGTAGGGGTAATCATAGGAGGAACACTACTACTAGGAAGACGAGGAGACAGCCATGAAGCCGGCCATATAGTCATAGATTACAGGTCAAGCATAGAATGTGGATGCGGAGGTATAGGCCACTTCGAGGCCCTCTACAGGGAAAAAGGGAAGCCGGGAAGCAGTACATTATACAATATTCTGGCTGCAGGTATCGCAAGCATAGTCTCGTGCTATGATCCAGAACTGGTAGCTCTCGGTGGTGGGGCAGTAATAAGAGGGCTTGATACGAGGAGACTGGCAAGCCTTATAGCGGATTATTCATTTAACCGCAGGATACCAATTGTAAAACTGCACACATATGGTGAGAAAGCTACAATATACGGGGGTATGTATATCGGTTTACGGCCTCCAAAGCAACTATTAGAACTTAATGGATGGTGACCCACCACGAGGCAGAAGAAGATACTCTGGCTACGCTCTGATCCAAAAGGGTTTAGGTATCTAGGCTACATGAGCCGCATATTGGAAGCCCAAGGAATAGAGATAGAGATCCCTTACCCGTTTACAGGACTCCGCGGAGATATTGCGGTTTTTAGAACACCTAGAGACCCCGAATTTTATTACTACATCAAGGACTTGGACGAGAAGGGTATACCCTATATAGTCGAACTTGACCCGCTAAGGGCTATCTCTCTATCCTTGATTTATCCTAGAAGTCTGTTTTTCAAAGTTGTTATCGGTATAGATCCAGGCGACAGATGTGGACTTGTCCTATTAGGGGACGGTGTTTTACTCTACAGTGAAAAAGTACAATGTAATATTATAGGAGAAAGGATACGAGAGTTATCAGGACTAGTTGAAGCTACAGAGTACAGAGTATATATCGGGGGAGGAACCGGAATAGACACTGCGTTATCTTCGCTAGAGAATAAGGGAATCAAATATCGAATAGTACAAGAATATAAGACAACTAAAAATCCTTCAAACGGTCCAATAACTTCGCTGCTCAAAGATAAAGATCTTGTAGCAGGATACACTATAGCGGTTCGAGGGGAGAGTCTGTGGGCTACTCGTCTCTAGAAGGATTCATTGAGAAGACAGGTTTCCTTGATTATCGAAGTAGGATTCTAAGGAGAGAGTATGAAGCATCGCTTCTCTTGAAAAGAACACAGGGTAAGGATAAACCAGTTTTGTTTAGAGTTGAGGGTACAAAAGTAGACGCCGTTGGAAATATTGTAGACACGCGTGAAAGGCTCAGAATGGCTTTAGGGGTGGAAAACGATGAAGAAGCCTATACAAAGCTAATGGAGTCATTGAATCCAGACAAGTCGAAAGTAATCGGTTTCGAGGACGACAGGTATAGAGAACTGGATGGGGGCTTGTTCTCGCTTCCAGCCATAAAGTTCTACGAACGAGACGGCGGACTATACTTTACTTCTACTATTGTAGCGGCATGTGTAAATGACATTTGTAATGCCAGCATACACAGAATAATGGTTATCGGCGACAAAGAGGCCCGAATACGTATTGTGCCTAGACACCTATGGAAACTTTACAGTGAAAGAAAAGCACAGAACGAGCCTCTTCCGGTAACAATAGTTATGGGGGTTCATCCAGCCTATATGATAGCCTCAGCTACTTCGCCGCCACTTGGAGTCTATGAATTCGACATAGGTAGCCAGATCCTCGGCGGAGAAGAACTAATGGAGAGCCCCCTAAATAGGACTCCCGTCCCACGTGGGGCCTCTATAATAATAGAGGCGAGGCTAATGCCAGAAATGGCCGATGAGGGTCCATTTACCGATATTCTACTTCTCTACGATAAAGTAAGAAAACAACCCGTTCTCAAAGTAGACAGAATATATGTTTCGAGAGAGTGGCCACTAGCACACGTTATCCTTAGTGGAGGCCTAGAACACCTACAACTAATGGGGTTCCCTAGAGAAGCACAAATATGGCAGGCTGTATCTAAAGTCGTACCCAAAGTAAAAAGCATCAAGCTAACTCCGGGAGGAGGAGGCTGGCTCCACGCAGTGATAAGTATCGCCAAGAATCATCCTGGAGACGGTAAAAACGCGATACTAGCTGCTTTTGCAGGTCATCCAAGCTTAAAACATGTGGTTGTCGTCGATACAGACATAGATGTGGACGATCCAGAAATGGTCGAATGGGCTATAGCTACACGGTTCCAGGCGGACAGAGACCTGGTAATAATAAGAGAGGCTCGTGGATCGACACTGGATCCAAGCGGGCGAGACGGCTATACTGCGAAGATGGGTATTGATGCTACAATAAAAGGAGATAACAAGGAGAAATATGAAAGAGCCAGAATTCCAGGTGAATGAGTCGTTGATGCTGACCAAAGAGGAGGAAGAAATACTATCTGGAAAACACGGTGAAGCTAAGGCTAAGGCTCTCGAAGTAATAATAAGAGTAGCCGAATCCTTAGACGTAAAACGCCTGGTTAGAATCAAGCATGCACATATCTCAGGCGTATCATATGGAACTATTGGAGAACCTGGACTCGCGTTTATAAAAGAACTCTCAAGCCTCGGAGCCAAGGTATCAGTTCCATCCTCTCTAAACCCGATCGGATTCGATGAATCAAACCCCTTCGATCAAGA
>JALWJI010000181.1 GCA_027081695.1 Acidilobaceae archaeon
CTTAGGGAGCATTCCCTTCACTGTACTCTTGAATAATCTTACCGGGCTACGTGGACGTTTGGGCCTCCACTTATGCTTATGGTGGCTTCTAATTGGAAGGATCGTCTGTTTGTATTGTTTTACAACCTCGCTGGGTCTTCCGCTTACAACTACCTTCTCGACGTTTACTACTACTATGTTCTCACCGTTTAGGAGCTTCTTGGCTATTATGCTCGCAAGTCTGCCCAGGATATGACCTGTTCCGTCAACCACGATTACTTTTTGTTTTTCTGCTTGCTGACTCATCTTGCTCCACCTCCTAGACTATTATTCTTGCATTCGATACCTTGGGGTACTTTCGAGCAGCCTCCTGTAGTGTTAAGGCTTCACCACCAGCCATTTTTATTTTCTCTAGTGCCGTCTCAGAGAAGCTCAATGCAGCAATTGTTACTTTTTTCTCTAGTTTCCCGGCTCCTAAGACTTTTCCTGGAACTATTACTATTTCTCCTTCTCTAGCATATCTGTTGATCTTAGATAAGTTTACGGCAACTCTTTGCCTTGTAGGTTTGAGTAATAGTTCTGCTACTTTTATCCAGGCGTTTGAACCTTCTCTTTTCCCTGTCTTTTTTAGATCCTCCGCCGTTTTCCTAACCAGTATATTCGTAGGCCCTGTCCTCTTCATTGCCTTTCCACCACTCCTGCTTTCTTCACAGCCTCCAGTACCTTCTTAACGCGTGCCTCAAGGGTATTAATAGACTCTGTGACTATTATCTCGGGGCGAAGAGCCCCCGTGGTTTCAACTGTGAGTAACAATCTATTTTCATCATAATATAATTTTACCGCGTCTCCACAGATATCCTTCGAGTCTGCGCAGTATCGCAAGGCGCTTGTATTGATGTTTCTCTTATACTCGATGACCCCTTTCTCTCCTTTAGAAAGTTTCTCTGCTAGATCCGGATAAGCCTCGACGCACTTTATACATTCCTCGCTTGCCTTTGATCCGTCATATTCCACCCTTGGTAGGTATTGAAGTATTGAGACTGATGCCGGCATCCATTTTCCGTGTTCCGCTCCTCTTCCGAGCCTGGCATACGCTACCATATGGATCCTTTGACCTGGAGCAAGGTATACTATTGGTGTCTCTGGATACACAGGTTTAACATCTGGATCGCTTATAATTAGATCTGAGGCCTTAATGTATACACCTGTATCCGCGTCATCACTCAGCGATTTCTCTAAGAATATCTCGACGAAACAGGACGAATCTTTTTCATCAGCATTCTTGCATTCTTCTGGACTCTTATACTTCTTTAGTGCTTCGTTAGAATCAAATACTATTAGACCAAGTCTATGCGCGATTATCTCGTCTGGTACACCTGTATTATTGTCGTAAAAGTAAGCAAAGTCTATCGCCATAGTAGGTACATGAGATAACACTGTCCTACGCACACCATTCAGTAGGGATAGACTATAACCCTCAACATACACTGTAATCCTCTGCTCGTTTAGTGATAGTATTTCGAGGCTTCTCTTCTTTTCCACCAGAAACCACCACAACGAATAACTCTAATTGGAAGATAATAATTGGATGTGTTTTTGGTAAAAAGGCGGTTAGACTCTTCTACCTCTTCTACCGCCTGGTCTCCTCGTTGTATCATGCGGTATCGGTGTTACGTCTTCGATTCTTCCAATAATGAACCCTGCTCTGGCAAGAGCTCTTATAGCGGCTTGGGCTCCCGGACCAGGAGTCTTGGGACCGTGTCCTCCTGGAGCCCTAACTTTGATATGCACGGCCACTATTCCTCTTGCCATAGCCTGTTGTGCTGCCCTACTTGCAGCGATCATAGCAGCATATGGGCTTGGCTTCTCTCTGTCGGCTCTAACAACCATGCCTCCAGATACTCTTGCTACCGTCTCAGCACCTGTTAGATCTGTTATATGTACTATTGTATTATTGAAGCTGCTATAGATATGAACTACGCCCCATTTGAGGTCTCTTCCGGCGAATGCCATCTTCTTCTCCCCCTAGATCTCTTCACTGTGCCTCTTGCTCTTTATATGGGCTTCCAGGAGCATATCCCACGAGGTCTTCTTCGTCTCTTCTAACCAGATATCCAGGGCTTGTTATACGCCTGCCTCCAATGGCTATATGGCCATGGACTATTAGTTGTCTTGCATGATATATTGACTTGGCAAGTCCCTTCTTGTAGACGATTGTCTGTAGTCTTCTCTCTAGTATGTGTTCTGCTGTTAGTCCAAGAATCTCGTCTAGAGTTGCGTCTTTTTCTATAAGTCCCATTATGTATAGTTTCTCCAGAAGTATTCTTGTGGCTTTCTCTCGTTCTCCCTCAGGTATTGCAAGGAGGTTTCTTGCACGGTGCCTAAGTTTTCTCGCCATGGTCTCTGCTTTCCAGAGTTCTCTTTTGTTCTTTAACCCGTATTTTCCTACAAGCTCTATTTC
>JALWJI010000182.1 GCA_027081695.1 Acidilobaceae archaeon
GAAAGAATTCTTCTACATATATAGTAACGAGGTGTACGGCATCGGAAAAGAAGGCCTCGGAGACCTCCTCCTAGTATCCGGACTCCTAAGCGTAGCCGCCGGCCTCATCGCGGGATATGCAAGCGATAAATACGGGCCCGACAAGGTTCTATTGCCTGTTCTGGGAATAACAATACTGGGAGGCATTATACTTGGGCTAGAGATTAGATCCCTCATCGCACTATACCTAGGTTATCTCTTAGCCGTAGCCGGCGTTCGAGCAAGCATGCCCCTGACACGGAACGCAAAGATAGTTAGTAGAGCAGGAGGCACAGTAGTAGGTGTAAGCAACGCGATGAGCAACCTGGGAATGGTAATAAGCCCCATCATCGCGGGTGCATTATACGAGTATACGCCATGGAAGAGCATACCGTTTCTAGCAGTATCAGCACTCCTACTAATAGTAGCATCTATCTACATCTACATTCTCGCCAGGAAGATGGAGGCCTAGGGTGGAGCCTCCCGTGCTCACTGCACGCCCCGATCAACGAGGCACTCACACGGGCAGGCTTCGATAATTACTATGCCCTGGAACACTGATAAGCATATCGCTACTTCATACCTGAGTATATGAAGTCAAGAAATTAATTCCATGACCTCAATATCTAATTATGAATAGCCCAACTGGTGATCATAGCATGGTAGAAAGTTCTAGACTACCTGGATTCTATAAGAAAAGTATCGACGAGAGACTCGAGCTCATCTCACAGCTCGTAGGCCTCGACGAGGAAGAAAAGAAGCTCTTGAGAAATCTCGGAAACCTAGACGAGAAGATCGCAGATGCAATGATCGAGAACGTAATAGGCGGAATGACATATCCATTCGCAATAGCCACAAACTTTAGGATAAACGGAAAGGACAGGCTAGTCGCTATGGTAATAGAAGAATCAAGTGTAGTAGCTGCTGCAAGCAACGCCGCGAAAATGCTTCGCGAAGGCGATGGAATTATCGCGCTGGCAGACAAGCAAGTAATGATTGGACAAATCCATCTAGTAAACGTGACTGCTCCACAGTATAAGGCCATGAGAATCCTAGAACACAAGGAAGAGATACTCGATCACGCCAACCAACAGGACCCAGTACTAGTTAAACTTGGAGGAGGAGCCCAGGACCTAGAGGTCAGGGTGGTAGATACACGTAAGGGCCCTGCCATAATAGTACACTTGATAGTGAATGTCCTGGACGCTATGGGCGCAAACGCCGTAAACACTATGGCAGAGAGTATTGCTCCGATACTAGAAAAGATAACCGGAGGAGAAGTCAGGCTAAGGATAATCTCTAACTACGCAGTCTACAGGATAGCCAGGGCATGGGCAAGGGCACCGCCAGAGGCAGTCGGAGGCCCAGAAGTAGTAGACAAGATAGTAGACGCCAGCATCCTAGCCGAGGCTGACCCATACAGGGCAGTTACGCACAACAAAGGAATAATGAACGGCATAATAGCAGTCGCGCTCGCAACGGGACAAGACCACCGCGCCATAGAGGCAGGAGTACACGCCTACGCGGCAAGAACAGGAGTATACAAGCCTCTCAGCTACTGGGAGAAAGACGAAGACGGATATCTAGTAGGAAGCCTCGAACTACCACTCCAAGTAGGAATAATAGGGGGAGCAGTAAGAGTACATCCAATAGCAAGACTAGCGCTAAAAATCATGGAAGTCAAAACGGCGAGGGACCTGGCAGAGATCATGGCTGCGGTAGGACTGGCACAGAATCTAGCGGCGGTAAGAGCACTTGTAACAGAGGGAATACAGAGAGGACACATGAAGCTCCACGCCAAGAACCTGGCCGTAATGGCTGGAGCTACAGGAGACCTCATAGACAAAGTAGCACAGAAAATGATAGAAGACCAGAGAATAAGATTCGACTATGCAAAAGAACTCGTAGAGAAACTCTCCAAAGGAGAACCAATCTAGTCCTATACCACATTATTTTCCAACATTACTAAAAATTCCTAGTAAGATACGTCATAGATGCTATTATACCGAGAAGTTCTGCCTACTTATCAGGTGTTTACCGGGGAGTTAACAGGCTTCTAACCTAGATAATACATCTAGCTGTGTTATAGCTAGAGTATAACATGTCTAAATGTAACTAATATGGAAACCCTACTGTTGGAAAAAGAGGCTGTATATCAATTAAATTTGAAAAGGTTATGATAAACTTCCTAGCCGAAGTAGGTCTTTAGAATAAATTCTCTGGAATACCTGAAAAATGTGTGGTTGCTCTTAGTATTCGAATAGGTTTTTGAGGTATGCTTGTTCCCATTGATCTTTTGCTTTGGTGTATTCTTGTCTTGGTTCTGGGTCTTTTGTCGGTTTTGGTGGTTTTGTCGTGAAGTTTAGGCCGAATTTTAGGCTTAGCGTTTCTAGTCTTCCTTCT